>NZ_JBMDKE010000020.1:0-113195 GCF_057809555.1 Niveispirillum sp. FG156
CCCGCAGATCCATCGAATAGGGCCGTCCCATCGCTTCCAGCATCCATCAGTCATGATGGAAACCTTGAATCATATTTCCAAGCCGTTGGGTATCCCCTTGCGATTCAACCTAAATTCATCCCGCTCTAGCGGCGGGCGAAAGCGGTGCGCAGCACCTGCTTCAAGGGCTCCCACGCCACCAGCACCTCGCACGCGGCAAGGTTGGCCCAGCGTGCATCCAGCGCGTCATCGCCGGGCATGGGCTCGCCCGCGATCCAATCTGCCTCCACATCCACGATGGTATAGTGGAAGGCCAGCCGGCCCTCGGCGTCACGGACGATATTGTCGACGGCGGTCAGGATGGATCGCGCCTGCGCGGTGACACCTGTCTCCTCCATCACTTCGCGTTCCGCCGCTGCAAACAGCGTCTCCCCCAGTTCCTGCGACCCGCCGGGCAGGGACCATTCGCCATATCCGGGTGGCTTGCCCCGCCGGATCAACAGTACCTGCCCGTCCTTCCAGACCAGACAGCCGACACCGACGCGGGGATGGGTGGGAGGGGGCATGGGGGCCATGGGTGGGGGGTGACGAACAATCTGCCCCAACATACTCATTTATGAGGGTCTTAGGAGGCATGAACGTGAGCAGATTTGACCATATCGGGGATTTGCGGGGCATCCTCATCAGCCTGCTGACCGGCATGAGAGGCCGATCTCGTCAACCAGTGATCTATGGCGATCTGGTTGGTTTACGGGTCGATGATGATTTGTCCCTCCCAGATGGCGTTCAGGGACCTTGTACCGATGATGGGTCGTAGCGCGGATTAGCGAAGCGCAATACGCTTGCTTCCGCAGCGACGTGCCGCGGATTACGCTTTGCTAATCCGCGCTACAAAATTGGGCTATCGCGACCCCTGCAACAGGGGCGGGCGCCGTTTCCGACGCCCGCCTTGCACGTCTTAATACATGTGCTGGCCGCCATTGATGGACAGGGTGGAGCCGGTGATGAAGCCGCCTTCGTCCGCCACCAGGAACAGTACGCCACGGGCGATTTCGGAGGCCTGGCCCAGGCGGCCCACCGGGACCTTGGCGACGATCTTCTTCAGAACGTCGGCGGGCACGGCGCGGACCATGTCGGTGTCGATATAGCCGGGCGCGATGGCGTTCACGGTGATGCCCTTGGCGGCGCCTTCCTGGGCCAGGGCCTTGGTGAAGCCATGGATGCCCGACTTGGCGGCGGCGTAGTTCACCTGACCATACTGGCCGGCCTGACCATTGATCGAGCCGATATTGACGATGCGGCCAAAGTTACGCTCGCGCATGCCGTCGATCACGGCGCGGCAGGTGTTGAAGCAGCTGGTCAGGTTCGTCTGAATGACGGCGTTCCACTGCTCAAAGCTCATGCGGTGCATGGTGCCGTCGCGGGTGATGCCGGCATTGTTGACCAGCACGTCGACCGGACCCAGGTCGGCCTCGATCTGCGCGACGGACGCCTTCACCGCGTCGAAGTCCGATACGTCGAACTTGTAGGCCTTGATGCCCGTGCGCTCGGTGAACTCGGCGGCGGCCGTGTCATTGCCGGCGTAATTCGCGGCGACGGTGTAGCCGGCATCCCTCAGCGCGACGGAAATCGCCTCGCCAATGCCGCGCGTACCACCCGTCACCAATGCCACTCGTGCCATTTGTTTCCCCCGTTGTTGTGGCCTTAAGGCCGGCTGTAATTTGATGATTAAAACATGTAGGTCAGGGCAGTCCTCTCCCTGAAAGCGAACGGGGGTGCTTTTGGCACCCCCGCTGAAACTATCGTCAGTCGCGTTCGACGCAGAGGGCAACGCCCATACCGCCGCCGATGCACAGGGTCGCCAGACCCTTCTTTGCATCGCGTCGGATCATCTCATGCAGCAGGGTTACCAGCACGCGGGCACCCGATGCACCGATCGGATGGCCCAGCGCGATGGCACCGCCATTGACGTTCACCTTGGAGGTGTCGAAACCCAGGTCGCGGTTCACGGCGATGGCCTGTGCCGCAAACGCCTCGTTCGCTTCGATCAGGTCCAGCTGGTCGATGGACCAACCGGCCTTGCGCAGCGCCTCGCGGCTGGCCGGGATCGGGCCGGTGCCCATGATGGTGGGATCGACACCGGCGGTGGCCCACGACGCGATGCGGGCCAGCGGGGCCACGCCACGCTTGGCGGCATTGTCGGCCCGCATCAGCACCAAGGCGGCAGCCCCGTCATTGAGGCCCGACGCGTTGCCGGCGGTGACCGAACCCGTCTTGGAGAAGGCGGGGCGCAGCTTGGCCAGCGTTTCCGCCGTGGTGCCATGCTTGGGATACTCGTCGGTATCGACGATGACGTCGCCCTTGCGACCCGCGACCGTGACGGCGGCGATCTCATCCTTGAAGCGGCCTTCCTTCTGGGCGGCTTCGGCCTTGTTCTGGGAACCGGCGGCGAACGCGTCCTGCTCCTCGCGGCTGATGCCATACTTGGCGGCCACGTTTTCCGCCGTCTGGCCCATATGGTAATTGTTGAAGGCGTCCCACAGGCCGTCCTTGATCATGGTATCGACCATGGCGGCATCGCCCATCTTGGTGCCGCCACGCATATACATGGCGTGGGGCGACAGGGTCATGCTCTCCTGGCCGCCGGCCACCACGATGTCGGTGTCGCCCAGCAGCAGCGACTGATAGCCCAGCGCGACCGCGCGCAGGCCGGAGCCGCAGATCTGGTTGATGGCATAGGCGGTGCGACCGGCGGGAATGCCGGCGGCGATGGCGGCCTGACGGGCCGGGTTCTGGCCCAGGGCGGCGGTCAGCACATGACCCAAAACCACCTCGTTCACTTCCGCCGCGTCGGTCTTGGCGCGTTCCAGGGCGGCGCGGATGGCCACTTCGCCCAGCTTGTGCGCGGGCACGGACCCGAGCGCGCCATTGAACGCGCCGATCGGGGTGCGGGCTGCACCGGCAATTACCACTTCGACCATGGTTCCTCTCCTCACACGTGCGGGGTCCGGATCCGGCCCCTGCTTGTCGCCATCACGCCGGAAGCTTAGGCGGAAGCGCACCGGTGGCGCAAGCCAAGGGTCCGCGACAGCCCTGTCCCAGCCGCATTATTGCACTGCGACATGGTCGGTGGACAGGTCGGTCGGGGCCGGTTCCGGGGGCTTTCCGGGGCTGATCCGGGGGAAATTCAGGGTGAACAGGGCCCCACCCTGGGGGGCGGCACCCACCCGCACCGTACCGCCCATGCGCACCGTCACGATATTATACAGAAGATGCAGACCCAGGCCGGACCCGCCTGTGCCCCGGCGCGTGGTGAAGAAGGGTTCGAAGATGCGGGGCCAGAGTTCGCGGGCAATGCCCTTGCCATCATCGCTATAGGCCAGTTCGACCCGGTCGCCATCCAGCACGCGGGCGGCCAGACGCAGGGTGCCGTCGCGCCGCCCGTCCGGATAGGCATGGACGATGGAATTGATCACCAGATTGGTGATGATCTGGGCCATGGCACCGGGATGGCCATCCATCTCGATCCCGTCAGGCACGGCCATTTCCACCTTGTGCCCGGCATGGCGGATGCGAGGCGCCAGACTGGCCAGCACCTCCGCCGCATAGGCCCGCAGGTCATAGGGGCGGCGGGCATCGGAAGATTGGTCCACCGCCACTTCCTTGAAAGACTGGATCAGTTCGGCGGCGCGGGTGGCGTTCTTTTCGATCAAGGTCGCCAGTTCATCCACCACCTGCAGATATTCATCGAAGGTGGAGCGGCGCAGTTGCCCCTGTGCTGCCAGCGCCATGATGTTGGCGGTTTCGGTGCGCAGTTGCGAGGCGCCGGTGACGGCCAGCCCCACGGGCGTGTTCACCTCATGCGCCACGCCGGCCACCATCGACCCCAGGCTGGCCATCTTTTCCTGCAAGATCATCTGCTCCTGCGCCTCGCGCAGGTCCCCCAGGGTCTTTTCCGCCCGCCGCCGCCCCTCGATCGCGGCGTCGCGCGCCTGGGCCAGCATGCGGCGCGTCTTGGTGCGGGCCGATTGCGAGGACAGGTTGGCCAGGACCAGCAGCAGCAGCGCCGTCAGCAGAAAGGCGAATCGGCTGTGGATATTGGCGGGTGCCTCCCCGCTGTAAAGCTGCCAGGCATAGGTGCCGCAGATGACGGCCAGGAAGCCTGAGAAGAAGTAAAGGATGGCGCGGTTGCCGCCGAAATTGCCCGTGGTGGCCAGGGCCGTCAGGAACAGCGGCACCAGGGGGGAGGCGATGCCGTCCGTATAATGCAGCAGGATGGCGATCAGGCTGAGGCCGGCCAGATTGTTGGCGATGGTGATCTCATGAAACCGGCCCGTCAGGCGCACCAGCACCAGATTGCCGCCGACCAGCAGCGCATAGACGGCCCAGGCCAGGCTGACGGGATCGAACGGCCCCTCATTCACGGCCCAGACGGCATAGAGCACCAGGATGCCGGACAGGATCAGCAGTGTGATGCGGATGAAGGCCCGGGCCCGCAGCACGGCCTTTTCATCAAAGCCACGTTCGCGCATCGGGGCGGGCAGGAACAGGTCCGTCGCCGTGCGCAAGGCCCGTGCCGGCCATGAACGCCAGCTGTCAGCCCCCATGCGCGCGCCCTCCGACAGTCGGTTGCTCCCTCAAAAGGCTGGCCGAATTCCGACAAAAGCTCAATGGCTTAAGCGGGTGAGACTTGAGAATTTCACGGGCGGGCGATTTTTTTTGATCCCCGGCGTAACCTTCCCTGACAGGCTACGAATGAAGAGATACGGACGCCGATGACGGCGCCGCTTCTCCCTGGACCCCGTTCGAAGGAAACGCACCCATGTCGACTTCCGTCCGTCTGACCGCCCTGACCCTTGGCGCCGCTGTTGCCGGCGCCCTGTCGCTGGCCGCCATCGCCGCCCCGGCCCATGCCGCCGACGCGGAGAAGGTGAAGTGCTATGGCGTGTCCAAGGCCGGCGAGAATGACTGCGCCAACAAGGCCGCCGGCCATTCCTGCGCCACCCAGTCCAAGGTCGATTACAATGGCCAGGATTTCAAGGCCATGACCAAGGAAGCCTGTGAAGCCGCCGGCGGCAGCATGGCCGCCTTTGAAGGCACCAATGCCAAGGCCAAGAAGTAAACAGCGCCTTTCCAGTAGGTTTCCGCATGCGTCCCCCGGCTCAAACCACTACCCTCCCTCGCCTGGCCGATGCGGCCGGTGTCGGGCTTCGGCACCTGCATGTGCCGGATTTCCTGGCGGCGGCCCAGCCGGTCGGGTGGCTGGAGGTGCATGCGGAAAACTATCTGGTTCCCGGCGGTCCGCGTCTGGCGCAGCTGGAAAGGCTGCGCCGGGATTACCCCGTCTCCTTTCATTCGGTGGCCCTGTCATTGGGGGCGGCGGATGGCGTGGATGGGGAGCATCTGGCTCGGCTGAAGGCGCTTTATGCGCGGTTTGAGCCGGCGATGGTGTCTGACCATCTGGCCTGGACCGGGCTTGGCGGCATGCATGTGCCCGACCTTCTCCCCCTACCGCTGACGGCGGAGACGCTGGATATCGTCGCCGGCAATGTGGCGCGGGTACAGGATGCGCTGGGCCGGCGTCTGCTGGTGGAAAACCCGTCCGTCTATCTGCGGTTCCAGGAGGACCAGATGGAGGAGGGGGAGTTTCTGGCGGCATTGGTGGCCCGCACCGGCTGTGGCCTACTGCTGGACCTCAATAATCTCTATGTCTCGGCCCGCAACCGGGGGCAGGGCGCGGCACGGCTGCTGTCACGCTTTCCCGGTGATGCGGTGGGGGAAATCCATCTGGCCGGGCATGCCAGCCTGGATGTCGATGGTGCCACCCTGCTGATCGATGATCATGGCAGTGCCGTGCCGGACCCGGTCTGGGCGCTGTATGATCTTGCCACCCGCCAGTTCGGGCCGCGCCCCACCCTGGTGGAATGGGACACGGCCCTGCCGCCGCTGCCGGTGCTGCTGGCCCAGGCGGCGAAGGCGGATGCGGTGCGGGGGGCGGCATCATGCTGATCGACCTGCAACGCGCCATGCTGGGGGCCTGTTACGGCGATGCCGACGCGTTTGCCCGCGCGCTGCCCTTTCTGCGCCCTGCCGCCGTGCCGGTGGACAAGGCATTGTTCATCCACACCGCCACCGTCACGGCTTCCCTGACCGGTGTCCTGGCCCAGGCCTATCCCAGTGTGGAACGGGTGATGGGCGCGGATGCCTTTACGGAGGCGGCAAAACGCCATCTGCGGATCCACCCGCCGGGGCCGGCTATGCTGTCGGCCTATGGCGAAGGGTTCGGGGCGGATTTGGCGGGGGAACTGCCCGTGCTGGCCGCCGTCGATTGGGCCGCACATTGTGCCTATTTCGCTGCTGATGCCGATCCGCTGGGAGCCGCGGCGCTGGCGGCTTTCGCCCCCGATGCGCTGGCCCGCCTGCGCCTGAAGCTGGTGCCGTCTTCGGCACTGCTGGCCGGCCCCTTGCCCGTTCTCGGCCCCTGGTGGGAGGGGCGGGCGGATATCAAGGGGGTGGCGGCACCCTTGCCGCTGACGGGACCAGACGCGGTGGCGCTGATCTGGCGTGGGCCGGACCTGCTGGTGGCGGCGACCTTGCTGCCGCCCGATGCCGGTGGCTTTGTCCTGGCCCTGTCCGAGGGGGCCGATCTTTTGATGGCGACCGGGCATCTGCGGGATGCCGGTGCGCTTTCCCCGCTGCTGGCGCTGTTGCTCGGCCATGGGCTGATCGCCGCCGTAACCGATGGTGAGCAATCATGATCCGCTCAACGCTGCGCTTTCTGGTCGATCCTGGTCCCACGGTGGGGGCGACGAACCTTGTGCGCTGGGGCGGGGGATTGCTGCTGCTGGCGGGACGGCTCTGGCTGGCCTGGCCGTTCGCCACCGCCGGCTGGCACCGCGTCTTCACCTGGGACAGCCAGGCCTTTCTGTTCACCGATGTGCATCCGGTGCCGTTTGTGCCCGCCGCCATCGCGGCCCCCCTGACCACAGGCGCGGAGATCGTGCTCAGCCTGATGCTGGCCCTGGGGCTGGCCGGACGGGTGGGCGCGGCGGGGCTGGCGGTGATGTCGGCGGTGCTGTTTCTGGTGATCGGTCGCACGCCGCAGGGAATTGAGAACGGTATCGCCATTGCGGCGGAACAGATTCCATGGATCATGGTGGGGCTGGTCCTGTTCCTGACGGGGCCGGGGCTGTTGTCGCTGGACGCGGTTTTGCGCGGCCTGTGGCGACGCCTGCTTGATCCTGTCCAGATTGCGAGGTGACGCCATGTCCTTTGTTCGCCGCATCCTGCCCTTGCTGCCGGTGTTGCTGCTGGCCCTTGTTCCGCCGGCCCTGGCACAGAACAGCGCGCCCGGCATGAGTGCATCGGAAAAGGCGCAGAAGCAGACGGCGAACGAAGAAGCCGAACAGCTCTGCAAGGCCATCAAGGACCCGGACAAGTTCAATGAATGCCTTGACCTCTATTTCCTGGATGCCAAGAAATTCAAGGCCTTCCTGGAAGAACACGGCGTTGCCAAACCCTCTCAGCCGCCCAAGTGACAGGGCCGGGCCGGATGGGGTTCTGGTGACGGACAAGGATGCCGATCTGAGCCGGTTGCTGACCGCCGCGCAGGAGGGCGACCGCGCGGCCTATGGCGCCTTTCTGCGCGCCGCTGTGCCCCTGGTCCGGGCGGTGGGGCGTGGCAAGCTGGCCCGGCCCGCCGATCTGGAGGATTTCGTGCAGGATGCGCTGCTGGCCCTGCATCAGGCACTGCCCACCTATCAGCCGGGGCGACCGGTTGGGCCCTGGCTGGGCACCATCGCGCGCAACCGGCTGTCGGATGCGCTGCGCCGCACCTATCGCCGCCGGGCCGTGGAGACGGAATTCGATGACGGCCTGGCCGATACGGTGCCGCAGCCGGAGGCGGATATGCCGCCAACGGTCAATCTGGGGCCGTTGCTGTCGCAACTGCCGGAGCGGCAGCGGCTGGCCATCGACATGCTGAAGGTTCAGGGCATGAGTTTGAAGGAAGCGTCCGAGGCCAGCGGCGTCAGCGTCGGCGCGTTGAAAGTGGCCGTGCATCGCGGGATCGCGGGGCTGCGGCAATTGTTGCGGAAGGATGTGGACCATGGCTGACGTAAGCCACCTGATCGACCGGTTGAGCGCGGAGGGTACCCCCGCCCGCCGTCTGCCGCCGCCGGTTCTGCGGCTGCTGCGCTGGGCCATCCTGTCCATCGGATTGATGCTGCTGGCCACCAGTTGGCATGGCGTGCGCGGTGACTTGTCGGTGGTGGTGACGCGGGCCGACTGGCTGGCGGAGCAGGGATTGGCGCTGGTGACGGCGCTGCTGGCCGGGTTCGCGGCCATTTCCTTTTCCGTGCCGGGGCGGCGGGGGTGGGAACGGCTGATCTGGCTGCCGGCGGCCCTGTTCTGGATGCTGGTTCTCTGGGAAAGCGGGCATCAGGATGCGGCGGCGCAGGAGATGCCGGAACTGGTGCACCTGTTCTGCCCCTGGTGCTTTCCCGTCATCTCCATCGGTTCGGCCCTGTTCCTGGCCGCCGATATGCGCCGCGCGGCCCCGGTGGCGCCGGTTCGCATGATGGCGCTGCTGCTGATTGCCGGCGGGGGCATGGCGGTGTTCGGGGAACGGATGATCCATGACGACCTGGACGCCCCCCTGCTGGTGGCGATCCAGGTGGTGGCCATCGTCATGTTGGGCGCCATGCTGGCCCCGCTGGGCCGCGTGCTGTTCCGCTGGCGGCGTGACCGTAGCGCGGATTAGCGCAGCGTAATCCGCGGGGCGACGCCGGGAGGCGGGTTTCCGCGGATTACGGCTTGCGCCTAACCCGCGCTACAGACTTGGCGGGTTGGCCGCCAGTCGGGTGGGGCCAGTTCGAACTTCGCGAACTCAAAGCCCGGTACCACGGTGCATCCCACAAGCGTCCAGGCCCCTAGGCTGACCGCCGTCTGCCAATGGCCGGCGGGCACGATGATCTGGGGCCGGTGACCGGCGGCCAGATCGCTGCCCAGATAATGGGCCGACGCATCGTGGCCGTTGGGCGACAGGGTCAGGACCAGCGGCGCGCCGGCATGGAAATGCCAGATCTCATCAGCATCCAGCACCCGGTGCCAGTGGGAATATTCCCCCGCCTGCAACAGGAAATAGATGGCCGTATGCGCCGCCCGCCCGCCATCTGGGGCGGTTGCGCGGAAGGTTTCCACATAATGGCCACCTTCGGGATGCGGGCGCATGCCCAGCAGGTCGATGATCTGCCTTGGCGTCAGATGGTTCATGAAATTCATTCCGTTGGCGGAAGGGTAGCCAAAAAGCTGTTTCGTTTCGAAGCCGTGTCAAACCATTGCGCCAACGAGGGCCTGCAGGGTTTGGGGGCGGTGGGGGCGGGATCAGCCCCGGAAATCATCCTTCGCCTTGCGGATGGCGGCGAAGATGCTGGTCTGTGGCGCACCGGTCAGGCCGAAATGGGCCGCCAGCACCGGGTCATCGGCGCGCAGGAAGGGATTGGCCGCCAGTTCGTCCGACAGGCGGGCGGGAATGGTGGGCAGGCCCTTGGCCCGCAATGCCGCCACCTCCTCCGCCCTGGCCTTCAGGGCCAGATTGTCCGGGTCGATGGACAGGGCGAAACGGGCATTGCTGGCCGTGTATTCATGCCCGCAATAGACGCGGGTATCGGGCGGCAGGGCGCGCAGTTTCAGCAGGCTGTCCCACATCTGCGCCGCCGTACCTTCGAACAGACGCCCGCAGCCCAGGGAGAACAGCGTATCGCCGCTGAACAGCACTCGCGCCTCTTCACAGAAAAAGGCGCAGTGGCCGCGCGTGTGTCCCGGCGTGTCGAAGACGCGGACGGTCTGGCTGCCCAGGGTGAAGCGGTCGCCATCGCCATAGGTAGCGTCCATTTCGGGAATGCGCTCCACCTCCGCCCTGGGTCCGATCAGGGTGGCATGGCTGTCGGCGCGCAGGTCATTGATGCCACCGATATGGTCGCCATGATGGTGGGTGGCCAGGATATGGGTCAGCCGCCAGCCGCGTTCGGCCAGAAAGGCGCGCACCGGCCCTGCCTCCCCCGGATCGACCACGGCGGTGAGGCCATGGGCCGCGTCATGCAGGATGTGAATGTAATTGTCGGTCAGTGCCGGAATGACATGCACCTCAACCATGGACCAGCCTTTCTCACGCCCGTGCCGACAGGGTCTTGGCCTCATAGGTTGGGATCATCGCATCCGCCGTCACCAGCAGCAAAGCCTCCATCCTGGCCTGCGCGATCAACATGCGGTCGAACGGGTCATTGTGGTGATGGGGCAGGGCAGCAGCGGCCAGGGCGTGGGGCAGGGTGATGTCAAGGACCTGCATGCCCATGCTCTCCAACTGGGCATCAAGGTGGTCCATTGGGAAATGCAGCCGGCCAGCCGCATGCTTGATGGCGATCTCCCAGAGGCTGGCAACACTGACCATCACGCGGGCGTCACCATCCGCCAGCAAGGCGCGGACCTTGTCCGAGACTTTCTCCGGTGTCAGGGATAGCCAGATAACGATATGGCTATCGACGAGGTAGTTCATGTGCCCTCGCCCCGGAAGGCCTTGGCAATTTCCTCAGGTAGGGGATCATCGAAATCATCACCGATCCAGAACCCTTTGCCTGCCAGTTGACCGAACACGCGCTTCGGCGTTGCTGGGTTCCCGCTCTCCACCGGCGGCACCAGCCGGGCCACGGGGCGGCCGGCGCGGTAGATGATGATCTCCTCCCCCGCCTCGGCCCGTTCGATCAGGCGGGTCAGGTTGCTGGCGACATCGGTAAGGTTCACGCTGTCCATGGCCGGCCTCCGGGGCTGCGCGTCTGGGATCAGAGTGGGGGCGGCATGGCTTTCCGTCAACGGCCAGGATCGGTGCTTGACCGGGTGCGATGTGCCTTCGTAGACAGGCCACCCGTCTGACACCCGACCCAAGGACATCCCGGATGCGTTTTGCCTGGCTTCTGGCCGCCGCTCTGCTGTTCACCGTTCAGGGCTCCCCCGCCCAGGAAAGCCTTCCCGCCTATCAGGTGGAACGCACTAGCGTCCATACCGTGACATCGGCGCAGAATGACCGAACCTACGATCTCTATGTGAAGCTGCCGCCGGGATATGCGGACCCGAAGAATGCCGGCAGGCGCTATCCCGTGCTGTACCTGACCGATGGCGATTACACGTTCCAGGTCGCGTCGGGCATCACGCGGCTGGCCCATAATCTGAAACGGCTGGAGGAATTCATCCTGGTCGGGCTGCCCACAGCCAAGGGCGAGAATGGCATGGACAGCCGTCGCCGCGACCTGACGCCCTGGATCGATGAGAATGCTGGCGGCGGACGGCTTGGCGGCGGGGCGCCGGCCTATCTGGATTTCCTGGTGAAGGAGGCGATGCCATTGGTCGAGAAGACCTACCGCATCGACCCGGCCCGCCGCACCCTGGTGGGCCAATCCTATGGCGGGCTGTTCGGCCTGTGGGTGCTGTTCACCCAGCCGCAGCATTTCAGCAGCTATATCCTGACCAGCCCGTCCATCTGGTACAAGGATTATGCCCTGCGCACGCTGGAGGCGGATTATGCCAAGGGTCACAAGGACCTGAAGGCCAGGGTCTACATGACCACCGGGTCGTTCGAGGCGGCCAAGCCCGGCGATGCCCGCTATAACAGGAACCGCGACATGGTGGCCGATCAGCAGGATATGGCCAAGCGTCTGCGGGCACGCAAATATCCGGGCCTTCAGGTCGTGTCGGAAGTGTCCCAAGGCACCTATCACGAAACCACCTTCCCGGTCGGGTTGATCCAGGGGACGCAATGGCTCTATCCGGCGCCCTGAACCATCCGCCATGTGTCGATAACCGGCCATTCATGCGCCGAACCCGGCTTGTCGGCGGGGCCTGTAATTGGTACCAACCGGGCCTATGATGACCAAGCATATCAAGATCGCTCCGTCCATCCTGTCCGCCGACTTTGCCCGCCTGGGCGAGGAGGTGCGCGCCATTGACGCCGCCGGTGCGGATTACATCCATATCGATGTCATGGACGGGCATTTCGTGCCCAACATCACCATCGGCCCCGGTGTCGTGAAGGCCCTGCGCCCGCACACGGCCAAGGTTTTCGACGTGCATCTGATGATCGCGCCCGTCGATAACTTCATCCAGGCCTTTGCCGATGCCGGTGCGGACATTATCAGCTTCCATCCAGAGGCCGGCGCGCACCCCCACCGCACGGTGCAGCTGATCCGGTCCCTGGGCAAGAAGCCCGGCATCGTGCTGAACCCGCATACGCCGCTGTCGATGGTGGATTATCTGCTGGGTGATCTGGATCTGGTGCTGGTCATGTCGGTCAATCCCGGTTTTGGCGGGCAGAGCTTCATTTCGTCCCAGTTGGACAAGATTGCCGAGCTGCGCCGCCGCATCAACGCCGTGTCGGAAGCCCAGGGTGGCCGGCAGATCGACCTGGAGGTCGATGGCGGCGTGAATATCGAGACGGCCAAACAATGCATTGCCGCCGGTGCCGATGTGCTGGTGGCCGGCACGGCGACCTTTGTCGGCGGGCCCTCGGCCTATGAAGCCAATATGCGCGCTCTGCGCGGCCAGAACGGTTGATGGCGCAGCATGGCCGGGGGCATGGCGCATAAAAGGTTCAAGCCAGGATCGGGCGGCTGGTACCGCGCGACCGGCCTGTACCAGATGATGGCCCTGTCGGGGCCGGCGCCCAAGCAATTGTCGCTGGTCCCGCCCGATCCCTGGCCCGGCGATGCCCATCATGGGCAGGACCTGCTGAACAACCGTTTCCGTTTTGCCGGACAGGGTTTTTCGGGCGAGATGCCGCCCTGGCTGGAACCGACGGCGTCGGCCCCCTGGCTGGCGGAAATGCACGGTTTCGACTGGCTGCGCCATCTGCGCGCCACGGGCGGCGATGCGGCCCGGCGGCAGGCCCGTGTCCTGGTCAGCCATTGGCTGGACATGTTCGGGAAACGCTGGCATCCCGTGGCCTGGGCGCCCGATGTGCTGGCCACCCGTGTCACGGCCTGGATCGGCCAGCATGATTTCTTCCTGGCCAGTGCCGACGACCAGTTGCGCGCCCGCGTGTTCGACAGTCTGGCCCGCCAGATCCGGTTTCTGGAACACACGGTTCCGGGGCGGCTGAAGGGTGCGGCCCTGCTGGGCACGCTAAAGGGCATGGTCTATGGCGGTCTGTGCCTGTCGGGCCTGTCGCGCGCTGCGGAACGGGCCCGCGCCCTGCTGAACCGGGAACTGCCGAAGCAGGTGCTGCCCGATGGCGGCCATGTCGAACATTCGCCGGCGGCACAGTTGCTGGTGCTGCGCCACCTGATCGATATCCGCGGCTGTTACCGCGCGGGGCGCGAAGATGTGCCCGAAGCGGTGCAGCACGCCATCGACCGCATGACCCCGACCCTGCGCTTCTTCCGCCATGGCGACGGGGGCCTTGCCCTGTTCAACGGCGCGCAGGAAGGGGAGGCGGTGCTGATCGACACTGTCCTGGGTCAGGCCGACGCGCGGGGCCGTCCGTTGAAATCCACCCCGCATATCGGGTTTGAGCGCATTACGGCGGGCCGCACCTGCATCCTGATGGATACGGGCCTGCCACCGGCACCGGGCCTGGATGAACATGCCCATGCCGGCACCTTGTCGTTTGAGATGAGCATCGGGCGTGAACGCCTGATCGTGAATTGCGGGGCGCATCCGGGTGATCAGGGGCCATGGCGCGCGGCCCTGGCGGCCACGGCGGCGCATTCCACGCTGGCCATAGATGATACCAATTCCAGCGGCGTGAATGACGAGGGCGGGTTGTCCCGCCGGCCCGGCAAAGTACAGGTGGATCGTCAGGATGGCGATGCCGGCACCCTGGTCGATGCCTATCACGATGGTTACAGCGAACGCGGCAGCCTCATCCATTACCGTCGCCTGTTCCTGGCCGAAAGCGGGGAAGATCTGCGCGGCCAGGACCGGCTGACCGGTTCCGCCGGACGTGATTTTGCTGTCCGCTTCCATCTGCATCCCAGCGTGCGCGTCGCCACGCTGGAGGATGAGGCGGCCCTGCTTCTGCGCCTGCCATCGGGTGCCTTGTGGAAGTTCCGGGCCAGTGGGGCGGAGATCGAGACCACCGACAGCATTTATCTGGGGCAGGGCGCCGACCCACGGGCGACCACCCAGATCGTCCTGCGCGGTACCACGCAGCCGGGGGAAACCCTGGTCAAATGGGGCCTGCGCCGCGAAGGCAGCGATATAGATAGTTAGCGTCCCCTCAAGCGCCGGGCGGGCGCATCCGCGCCCTCGGGCTTACGCGACCATGGGGTCGCGGGCGCTCAATGCGCCAACCAAACGGCTCGTCGCCGTTTGGTATCAGTCATCCCCGGGCCGGTCCAGATGGATCGGCCCGGTTCCGTTTGTTCCATGTACCATCCGCCAGGATCACGACCCATGAGCATCGATCTCGTCCCCATCCGCCGCGCCATTATCTCCGTCTCTGACAAGACGGGCCTGATCGATCTGGGCAAGGCCCTGGCCGCGCGCGGCGTTCACATCCTGTCGACCGGTGGCTCTGCCAAGGCGCTGGCCGATGCCGGGATCGCCGTGACGGAAGTGTCCGACCATACCGGTTTCCCGGAAATGATGGATGGCCGGGTCAAGACCCTGCACCCCAAGATCCATGGCGGCATCCTGGCACGGCGTGACTTCCCCACCCATACCGATGCCATGTCGGCGCACGACATCCCCGGCATCGATCTGGTGGTGGTGAACCTGTACCCGTTCGAGGCGACGGTGGCCAAGGGTGCGGATTTCGAGACCTGCATCGAGAATATCGATATTGGTGGCCCGTCCCTGATCCGTGGTGCCGCCAAGAACCATGATTTCGTGGCCGTGATCACCGATGCGTCGGACTATGCCGAGCTGTTGAGCCAGCTGGAAGCCAATGACGGCCAGACCACCCTGTCCTTCCGCCGCACCCTGGCGGCCCAGGCCTATGCACGCACCGGTTCCTATGATGCCGCCATTTCCCGCTGGTTCGCGGGTCAGTTGGGCCAGGAATATCCCCAGCGCCTGACCTTTGGCGGGGAGCTGCGCCAGACCCTGCGCTATGGCGAGAACCCGCACCAGTCGGCGGCCTTCTACACGACCGGCGACAAGCGTCCCGGCATTGCCACCGCGACACAGCTGCAGGGCAAGGAACTGTCCTACAACAACCTGAACGACACGGATGCGGCGTTCGAGCTGGTGTCGGAGTTTGACCGTCCGGCCATCGCCATCATCAAGCATGCCAATCCCTGCGGCGTGGCCGAAGGTGACAATCTGCTGGATGCCTACACAAGCGCCCTGGCCTGCGACCCCGTGTCGGCCTTTGGCGGTATCATCGCCATGAACCGTACCCTGGATGCGGCCACGGCGGAGCAGATCGCCAAGCTGTTTGCCGAAGTGGTGATCGCGCCGGACGCGGACGAAGCCGCCAAGGCCTTCCTGGCCACCAAGAAGAACCTGCGCGTGCTGCTGACCGGTTCCATGCCCAACCCGGCGGAACCCGGCCTGTTCGTGAAGAGTGTCTCCGGTGGCTATCTGGTGCAGACCCGCGACAATGGCCGCATTGCGCAGGCCGATCTCAAGGTCGTCACCAAGCGTGCGCCGACGGACGCCGAACTGGCCGACCTGTTGTTCGCCTTCCGCGTGGGCAAGCATGTGAAGTCGAACGCCATCGTCTATGCCAAGGGCGGGGCCACCGTCGGCATCGGCGCTGGTCAGATGAGCCGCGTGGATAGCAGCCGCATCGCCGCCTGGAAATCCGCCGATGCCGCCAAGGCGGCCGGTCTGGATGAGGCCGGCACCAAGGGTTCGGTGGTCGCGTCCGACGCCTTCTTCCCGTTCGCCGATGGCCTGCTGGCCGCAGCCGATGCGGGCGTGACGGCGGTGATCCAGCCGGGCGGGTCCATGCGCGACGCGGAGGTGATCGCCGCCGCCGACGAGCGTGGGCTGGCCATGGTCTTCACCGGCATGCGTCACTTTCGGCACTAAGCCGAAGCGGGGTTTCCGCGGATTACGGCTGCGCCTAATCCGCGCTACGCGTGACGTTGGTTTGTAGCGCGGATTAGCGAAGCGTAATCCGCGGAAACCCCTCACACCGTTTCCGTCTTGAAGGGCCGCGTCATCAGGGCGTCGATGATGGCGTCCAGGTTGGCGCCATGGTTCAGCAGGGCATCCACGGCCTGACAGAGCGGCATGTCCACGCCCTTTTCCGCTGCCAGCTTCGTGACGGCGCGGGCGGTATAGACCCCTTCGGCCACCGACCGCCGCTCGCCCAGCACCTCTTCCAGGCTGCGCCCCTGGCCCAGGGCCGCACCCAGCGACATGTTGCGGGATTGCAGGGAGGAGCAGGTCAGCGTCAGATCGCCCAGGCCCGACAGGCCCATCAGCGTTTCGGCCCTGGCACCCAGCCGCGCGCCCAGCCGGGCGATTTCCGCCAGACCGCGTGTGATCAGGGCGGCGCGCGCATTGTCACCCAGGTTGCGGCCATGGACCACGCCGCAGGCGATGGCCAGCACATTCTTCACGGCGCCGCCCACCTGTGCCCCCACCAGATCATCCGACAGATAGGGGCGGAAGGTACGACCGCCCAGGGCCGCCAGCAGGCGGCGACCTAGCGCCTCGTCCCGGATGGCCAGCGTCACGGCGGTGGGCAGGCCCTTGGCGACCTCTGCCGCGAAGGTGGGGCCGGACAGCACGGCCACGGGCTGGCTGCCCAGTTCTGCCTCTGCCGCCTCGCTCATCAGGCTGCCGGTCTCGATCTCGATCCCCTTGGCGCAGATGATGACGGGCACGCCCGGCTTCAGGTCTGGCTTCAAGGCCCGGCAGGCGGCGCGCAGATGCTGTGCCGGGGTGACCAGCAGCAAGGCATCGGCATCCGCCGCCTCACGCATGGACGCGGTGGCGCGGATGGCGGGGTCAAGCGGGATGCCCGGCAGGAACAGGCTGTTCTCATGCCGCGCATTCACGCTTTCGACCACGTCGGTCTCACGCGCCTGCAGCACCACCTCGGCCCCGGCGCGGGCCGCCGCCATGGCCAGCGCCGTTCCCCAGGCCCCGGCCCCGATCACACCGATGCGCCGCATGGCTTGTCCCCTTTGCTTATCTCTGGCCGGGGCTTGCCACCCCGTTTCTGACAAAGGCTTAGCGCGCGGGACGCCAAAAATAAACAGGGCCGGGCGGGGTGATCCCCGCCCGGCCACGATTTGTCCATCACTGGATCGGTTTACTGCACGGCGGTCGTGCCGGCAGAAGACGCCTGGATGGAGCAGTTGGTGCCGCTCGCCTCGCACTGGACCAGGGCGTCGGCGCGGGCCTGTTCCTCGCTATCGCGAACCACCCAGCCGAAGGCGCCGTCATCCGACATGGCCAGCGCCTTGGCGCCGGCGGCCTTTTCATAGTCGGCCACCACCTCGCCGCGCAGGTCGGCAGCGTCGGTGTGGTTACGGGCCAGCTCGCCCAGCGTGCTGCCGCCGGTCACGGCCTGACCATCGACGGAGATCACGCGGCAGGTCTCACGCGTCACCTCGGCGCAGCGGGCCAGAGCGGCGATTCGGGCCTCACCGCTGTCAACGCCAGAGGCATAGCCGACGGCGCCATCATCGGCGATGGCCAGAGCCTTGGAGCCCTGCAGCTTGTCATACATCGCGACCGCCTCCTGGCCCACACCGGACAGGTTCTGCAGGCCCTTGTCGGTCTTGGCGGCATGGGCCAGGACGGGGAAGGCGATGATGGCGGCGGTGGTGGCCAGAACGAACTTGATCTTCGACATGATATCCCTCCGATGAATGTCGTGCCGTCCCATCCCGGGCGGCTTCGAGGGAAAAACATCCGGGAAAGGCCTTGGTTCCCACCTCAATGCGGAAGTCACGAAATCACCTTGGTTTCGCCGGATTCCGAAGCAGTCGCCACATTGACGCCATGGATCGCCGGCTTTGAACCCGGCATGATGAGTGCAAAGCATAGTAAGACCAAACCGCCGAGGGTTTGACCCTTGGCAGTTTGGAGGCCGGCGACCGCCGGCCCGGCGCCCATGCGCCGTAAGCCAAGCCGCCGGATGGCGGCGCCGGGCGCGTGAGGGAACACAAAATCCGGAGGATGCCATGCTGCTCTATGATGACGCGATCGCCCCAACGCCGCGCCGCGTGCGCATGTTTCTGGCCGAAAAGGGGATCGATATTCCGCGCCGGCTGGTGACCATCGGCAAGGGGGAGCATCTGTCGCCCGATTACCGCGCGCGGGTGCCCAGTGGCCGGGTTCCGGCCCTGGAACTGGAGGATGGCACCGTCATTTCCGAAAGCGTGGCCATCTGCCGGTATCTGGAGGAACTCTATCCCGAACCCAACCTGATGGGACGCGATGCCAAGGAACGCGCCCTGATCGAGATGTGGCAGCGGCGAATGGAATTCGAACTGCTGCTGCCCCTGGCTGGCGTGTTCCGCCACACTCATCCCAAGATGGCCGCCCTGGAATGCCAGGTGCCCGCCTATGCCGAGGCGCAGAAGCCGCAGGCGGAGAAGCGTCTGGCGCGGCTGGACAAGGATCTGGGGCAGACGGAATTCATCGCGGGTGACCGTTTCACCATCGCCGACATCACCGCCTATACCACCTTGACCTTCTTTCCGCGTCTTTGCGCCATCACGCTGGAGGCGATGCCCAATATCCAGCGCTGGCTGGCCAGCATTGCCGAGCGTCCCAGTGCCAAGGTCTGAAGCAACCCTAAGCGGGTATGCCCTCTGTATAGGTCTTTGAAAGAAGGCCATAATTTGGCGGATGTGAAGGCGTTTCTTAACGACTTCCCGCTAGACATTGATAATCATCGCCTTTAGCTTGGCGGGAAAGCGAGACATCAGACGGCGTGCAGGGGGATTGGGGCATGGGATTCACGACGGTATGGCGGCGTTCCACGGACCGTTCCCGCAAAATGGTGACCGCCGTCGCCCTCGCGGCCCTGGTCAGTATTACTGCCCCCGTCGCGGCACTCGCCAAATATGCCTCCATCGTCATTGATGCCAAGACGGGGGAGGTGCTGCATGAAGCCAGTGCCGATACCCGTAATTTCCCGGCCTCCATGACTAAGATGATGACCCTGCATCTGGTCTTCGATGCGCTGGATTCCGGCAAGATCCGCCTGAACCAGCCGCTGGCCGTCTCCCGCCATGCCTCCAACATGGAGCCCAGCAAGCTGGGTCTGCAGCCGGGCGACAGCGTGACCACCGAACAATGCATCCAGGCGCTGGTAACCAAGTCGGCCAATGATTGCGCCGTGGTCCTGGCAGAGGCGCTGGGCGGCAGCGAGGCGAATTTCGCCCGCATGATGACCGACCGTGCGCGCCAGTTGGGCATGACCCGTACCAGCTTCCGCAACGCCTCGGGCCTGCCCAATGCCGGGCAGCTGTCCACGGCCCGTGATTTCGCACGGCTGGCGCAGAGCCTGATCTATGATCACGCCAAGTACTACCCGTACTTCTCCGCCGCTTCCTTCACCTACAAGGGGGCCGTCCACCGCAACCATAACCGGCTGATGAGCCGGTATGATGGCATGGATGGTCTGAAGACCGGCTATATCCGGGCATCCGGCTTCAACCTCGCCGCCTCGGCAGAGCGCAATGGCCGCCGCCTGATCGGCGTCGTGTTCGGGGGGCAGACTGGCACCTGGCGCGACAACCACATGGCCGACCTTTTGGACGATGCCTTCACCGGCAAGCGCGGCGCGCCCATGCTGGTGGCCAGCAACCAGTCCAAGCCCGCCAAGGGCAAGACCCGCACCAAGCCGACAGCACCGGAGGCCGTGGTGGCCGCTGTGTCCGACAGCATCGTCGGCACCGCCAATGCCGCCCCGGCGGTCGCGAGCGTGCCGGCATCGCGCGCCAATGGCAGCTGGGCCATCCAGGTCGGCGCCTATAATGACAAGGGGCAGAGCCAGCGGGCCGTGAACCAGGCCACGCAGAAGGCAGGCACCCTGCTGGACAGCGCCACGCCGCACCTGATGGAAGTATCCACGGCCAAGGGCACCCTGTACCGCGCCCGCCTGACCGGCCTGGATGAGAAGACGGCGCGGCGCGCCTGTGCGCAGCTGTCGAAGGCCGGGCAGAAGTGCCTGACCCTGCCGCCGGCCTGATCCCGTCCGGAAGACCCCGATGATCGCAACGGCCCGCCCCTGAAAGGCGGGCCGTTCTGCTTTCCGGCGTCGATAAGCAGGCCGCAGATCGTATACTCGTTGACGGCACCGGGATTTTGCCTTTACTGCATCCCGTTAACCAATTTTATCGGTACGTCCATGGGCGCGCAGACGATCGCCATTGTCGAGGATGACAGCGATTTACGGGGCATGCTGACCGAGTTTCTGTCCGGTCAGGGCTTTACCATCCATCCGGCCCCCGACGGGGCCAGTTTCCGTGCGCAGATGGCGGCAGGCACGCCCGATCTGGTGATCCTGGATATCGGGCTGCCGGATGATCATGGCTACACGATCATGCAATGGCTGCGCGAACGCGGCGCCGATTGCCCGCCCATCATCATCGTGACGGGCGCCACCAGCCCGCGGGACCGCAGCGCCGGGCTGGACCTGGGTGCCGATGATTATATCTGCAAGCCGTTCGACCTGGGCGAGCTGCTGTCACGCGTGAAGGCCGTCCTGCGCCGCACGGTCCGGGCGGTTCCGTCGGTGCCCGCCGGTGACCTGCATATCCGGTTCGGGCCCTGGCTGCTGAAACGGGATGACAGGGTGCTGGTGTATGAGCCCGATGGCCGGGTCGTGGACCTGACGGCCATGGAATTCGATCTTCTGTCGGTCATGGTGCAGCGGCCCAATCAGGTGCTGAGCCGGGACGAGCTGCTGCAACTGGCCCATACGCGCAAGGCGGAACCGTTCGACCGCGCCATCGATGTGCGTATCACCCGCCTGCGCAAGAAGATCGAGGTCAATCCCAACCATCCCGGCTATATCCGCACCATCCGGGGGATGGGATACATGTTCCATCCGGAGGGAGCGGTTTAACGCTCCACCAACCCCGCCAGTTCCGGCCCGATCACCGCACCCTCCGGCCAGACCCTGACCGCCGGCGCCGGATCGCGGCGGCGGGCCATTTCCAGCAGCGGGCGCAGTTCGAAGCGGAACAGGCTGGGCGCGCCATCCAGCACGATCAGGCGGGGGCGCATGCCGGCGAACAGGGCCAGCAGGGCAGCGGCCCGCCGTTTCTTCCAGGATGGGTCGGCCACATGGCCGTCGGCATCCAGCATCAGGCCCGGCACCTCCGCACTTTCCCACGCGCCCGGCAGCGGGGTCAGTGTCACGCCGGGCGGCGGCGTTGTGGCAAGGGGCAGGCCACCCCAGGCCAGCATCACCGCCCCTTCCCGTGTCAGCATTTCCGCCTGGTCCAGCCGTGCGGACACGTCGCCCGGTCGCATCGGCTGTGCCCGGAACAGGATCGGTTGCGGATGTTGGACAAGGGTCATGGCGGGGTAGGGCTGGACAGAGGGGGGCGGTTGCGGCACCACTTATATAACAAGGCGCCCCATCATAAACCGGCGCCACAGGGAGGGAAGATTGATCG
Source organism: Niveispirillum sp. FG156 (assembly GCF_057809555.1). Classification (NCBI taxonomy): domain Bacteria; kingdom Pseudomonadati; phylum Pseudomonadota; class Alphaproteobacteria; order Rhodospirillales; family Azospirillaceae; genus Niveispirillum; species Niveispirillum sp. FG156. The sequence goes on from NZ_JBMDKE010000020.1 coordinate 21,570, forward strand.
CCAGCCTGACCGCGCAGGTCGAGGCGCTTCGGCGCCTGCCCCTGTTCAAGGATGTGGAGACGTCGCAGCTGAAGCTGCTGGCCTTCACCAGCGAACCCGCCTGTTTTCGCGACGGTGACGCCCTGTTCCGCCAGGACGAGGCATCGGACGCCGCCTATGTCATCCTGGAGGGCAGGGTGGATATGGTGATCGACACCCAATCCGGCCCTATCGACCTGGGTACCTTTGCCGGTAGCGGCATCATCGGTGAGGTGTCGATTCTGTGCGACCGGCCACGCATGGCCACGGCCTTTGCCGTGGGCCATGTCGCCACCCTGCGCATCGGGCGCGATGCCTTTCTCCGGCTGATGGAGGAGTTTCCCCGCATCGCCCTGCCCATGCTGCGCGACGTGGCACGGCGTCTGGAATTCATGACTTTGGAGCTGAGCCGCGCGAAAGGCTGAGCCGGTTTCGCCAACCGGATGACTTCCCACGCCGGCCCGCCCTTTGGCATAAGGGATGTTGAACCGACCGACCGGGAAGGAACCCCCCATGGCCCGCCGCGCCCCGAAACTGCTTCTGCCCCTACTGCTGCCGCTTTATCTGGCGGCCTGTTCGACCAACCCCGTCACGGGTGATCGGCAGATGACGGGCCTGATGCCGCCGGAAAAGGAAGCGGCCATTGGTGCGCAGCAGCATCCGGAGATGCTGAAGGAATTCGGCGGCAAATACGCCGATGCCAAGGTTCAGGCCTATGTCGACCGGCTGGGCCAGCAACTGGCCGCCAAGACGGAAATTCCCGGCACCCGCTACACTTTCACGGTGCTGGACAGCCCTATCATCAACGCCTTCGCCCTGCCCGGTGGTTATGTCTATGTCAGCCGGGGCCTGATGGCGCTGGCCAACAGCGAGGCGGAACTGGCGGGTGTGGTCGGGCACGAGATCGGCCATGTTACCGCCCGGCACTCCGCCGACCGCTATGGACGCGGCGTGCTGGCGCAGGGTGGGGCGGTGCTGGCCGGCATCTTCCTGGGGCAGCAGGTGGGCCAGATGGCGCAGCAGGGGGCGCAGGCGGCGCTGGCCAGCTTCTCCCGCGGGCAGGAGCTGCAAGCCGACAATCTGGGCATCCGCTACATGACGGCGGCGAGCTATGACCCGCGTGAAATGGCGGGGTTCCTATCCTCCATGGGCCGGCATGCGCAGTTGGAGGCGCTGCTGGCCGGACAGGCGGGCAAGGCCGACCAGTTCTCCTATCTCCAGACCCATCCGCCCACGGGCGACCGGGCCGAGCGGGCGGCGGCGGCGGCCAATGTGACGCCGGGCGCCAGCTATCTGGTCCGGCAGGATGAATATATGCGGGCCATCGACGGCATGATCTATGGCGACAGCCCCGATCATGGCTTCGTCCGGGGCCGCGTCTTTGCCCATCCGGGACTTGGCCTGCGGTTCGAGGTGCCGAACGGGTTCCGGCTGCTGAACAGTGACAAGGCCGTGCTGGGTATCGGCCCCGATGGTGCGCAGATGGTGTTCAGCGAGGCGCCGGCCCAGGGTGCCTACAGCGCCGGGGACCATATTGTCAGCGTCTGGGCCAAGGGCGCGCCACTGTCCGATCTGCGCTCCCTGACCATTGACGGGATGCCGGCCGCCACCGCCATCACCCGCCTGTCCGGCAAGGATGGTCTCGTCTTCGCGCGGCTGGTCGCCGTCGCCGGCACCAATGGCAGCTATTACCGGTTCCTGTTCACGGCGGGGCTGGATCAGGCAGGCCGCCTGGATGCCGGGTTCCTGTCCACGGCCCAGGGTTTCCGCCGCCTGACCGCAGCGGAGAAAGCGGGGCTGAAGCCCTACCGGATCAAGGTGGTGCAGGTGAAGCCGGGCCAGAAGGTGGCAGATTTCGTGGCCGCCATGCCCATCAAGGATTATGCGGAGGAGCGGTTCCGTGTGCTGAACAACATCCCGCCGGGGACGGAGCCGCGACCCGGCCTTTGGATAAAGACCATTATCGAAGGCTGAGACAGGGCCGGTTATTGCCGGCCTACCCCCGCTCCTGTACCGTCCGCGCCCATGAAGACCATGCTGACCCTGCCCGGATGTGAAGAGACGACAGCCCATAAAGGCCGCTGGCGCCTGCCCATCACCCTTGTCCTGACGCTGGGTTTCGGCGGGCTGATGCTGGTGGCCGTGGCCAGCGTCTTCTGGCTGGGCGTACAGACATCGGGCCGCAACACCTACAACCTGCTGGCCGACAAGGCCGAGCTGGCCATGAATATGGTGGAGGCGCGTGTGCGCGCCCAGCTGGACCCGGCCCGCAATCAGGTGGATTACCTGACCAACCTGCTGGCCATGGGGCAGGTGTCGATCCAGGATCAGGACCGGATCGAGACGCTGACGCGCGGGGCGCTGGCCGCCACGCCGCAGGTGGCGGGCATCGGCGTGCTGCGGGCGTCGGATGGGCGGCTGTTGGGCACCACCCGTATGGTCAACACCGAATCGGCCTTTTCCATGGACAAGCCGGCGGACGCGGCGGAGATCCTGGCCGATGTGCTGAAGACCGGGTCGGCCCACTGGCTGGACCCGATCTGGGCCGACGAGATCGCCACCACCGTGATGCCGGTGCAGGGCCCGCTGCGCAAGGATGGGCAGTTCATCGGTGCCGTCGCGTCGGTCGTGGGCTTCAATGGCCTGTCGCGCTTCCTGCGGGATGCCGACAAGGGTATGGAAAACGATATCTCCGCCTTCATCCTGTTCGATGATCATTATGTCCTGGCCCACCCGGCGCTGGCGGAACGCAAGTTCGACTTTTCCAAGGTCACGGGCCGGCCGCCGCTGCCGACGCTGGAGGAAGTGGGCGACCCCGTCGCCGCCGCCATCTGGTCCGTCGTGGGGCCGGACGGGGTGGGGACCAAGCTGGCCAAATGGAACGAGGGCAAGAAGGTCGACACCCGCGTGCATGAACGGCGCAGCGATGTGCAGTTCCGGCAGGCCGAGGTGGATGGTGTCTCTTACTTCTATCTGCTGCGCTCCATCTCCGACTATGGCGAGCATCCCTTCACCCTGGTCGCGGTGATGCGGGAAGAGGATGTGGACCGCGAGATCGAACGGTTCCAGCATCTGCTGATCGTCGGGTTCAGCATCCTGATCGGGTCGGTTCTGGCTGCCATGGTCGTGGGCAAGATGATCAGCCGGCGCATCCGCCTGCTGTCCGGGGCCGCCGTCGCCCTGCGCGATCTGGATTTCCAGAATGTGCCGCGCCTGCCCGACAGCCGGTTCCGGGAGGTGGCGGATGCCGCCGCCGCCTTCAACGCCATGATCAGCGGCCTGCGCTGGTTTGAGACCTATGTGCCGAAATCGCTGGTCCTGCGCCTGATCCGCCGCGATGGGGCGCAGGCCGAAATCCCGTCGGAGGAACGCGAGGTGACGGTGCTGTTCACCGACATCAAGGGGTTCTCCGCCATGGCGGAAAAGATGTCACCACAGGAGACGGCAGACTGGCTGAACCGGCATTTCACCCGCATCGCCGCCTGTATCGAGGCGGAGGGCGGGACGGTGGACAAGTTTATCGGCGATGCCGTCATGGCCTTCTGGGGCGCCCCCGATGAACAGCCCGACCATGCCGCCCGCGCCCTGCGTGCCGCCCATGCCATCGCCAGTGTGGTGGCGGAGGAGGCGGAAGAAGCGCGCGCCGCCGGGCGTCCGCCCGTCTGCCTGCGCGTCGGTGTGCATTCCGGCCCCGTGATTGTCGGCAATATCGGCGCTGCGACCCGCATCAACTACACCATCGTTGGCGACACCGTGAACACGGCGGCCCGTCTGGAGGCGCTGGGCGGGGAGATGATGGGCGATGAATGCTATGTCGTGCTGGTCAGCGACGATACCGTCCGCGCCGCCGGCAATTGCACCATCGACATGCCCCTGGCCCCCATCGGCGCCTTCTCCCTGCGCGGGCGGGTGGCTTTGGTCGATGTCTGGCGGCTGATCGTACAGCAGCCGCTGGGCTGACAGGATTTCAGTAGAAGTTCCGTCCGGTGCGCAGGATGCTTGCGTAACGGCGGATAAGGGTAGGTATTTTGTGCGGACGTGCCAGCCGCCTGAACAGTCGGCCATCGACGATATGGGCCCATGTCTCGATAAGGATCACGAGACGCGGATAGTTGGTGACCAGACAGAGCCGGCGGAGAACCCGTTCATCTGCCGGCAGCGGATTGGGCAGTCCAAACAGCTGGTTTGTGATGGTCAGGAATGGCCGGGACCAGGGTAACCAGCCCTCTGTCCCCAGCCGCGTCGCCAGATCGGGAGGCAAGCAGGTCCAGCTTTCGCCGGCGCCGATCCGGATCACGTCCAGCGCTTTCATCAAGGGGCTGCGGCCTGTGCCGAAATCCGGTACCGCCATTAATGTTGCCTGAACCATGGCATGCACAAGCCGGTGGGGCGCAGAGGGTACCCCGATCCGCGCCCCCTCCCAATCCCGCCAGACAAGATCGTGCCGGACGTCATCGTCCGGCAGCAGGGTGGCGAAGCGCGGGTCGATCACATGACGGTGCGGTTCCACCCGGACTGGCCAGTCATCGCTGACCCGTGGCGCATAATGGTGGGACATGTACCAGTCCTCATCCCGGAAGCCCGCCATGGCGCGGTATCCCAGCCCATCGAGCAGCCCAAGCGCATCACCATGGCTGTCCGGGTCGGGAAACCAAAGGTCCAGATCATTCATGATCCGGCCCGATGCTGCCCATCCGTCTTCCAGCAGCCAGACCGCCCCCTTCAGCCAGACATGGCGGATGCCCGCCCGGGTCAAGGCGTGTGACAGGTGCAGCATCTGTGCCCGCAGCCGGCCATTGCGGTCGGCATTCAGGAAATGCACAGCCTCCAGCGTCTCCAGCACTGCTGTGGGCATCGCCAGGGCAGAGCCGTGGCGCAGGGCCGCCAGATACAGCTCTGGCAGCAGCAAATGCTGATCCGCCAGGGCCATCACGGCCCGCCATGCGTCCGGTGGCAGCGGCGTGATACTTTCAGGTGGCGTCAGCGGTGACAGGGTGCGGCACAACCACGCCAGCAAGTGATCTGACCGCGCCATCATGATGCCAAGGGTGCCAGTACCGCTTCCGCTGCCTCCAGGCTGTTAAACGCCAGATGATATTTCGGCAGCCCTTCCAACAGGTCGAACAATGGGTCCAGGCGTGCGGGTTCCAGCCTGTCGCCCGTGGTGAAGCCGCAAACCACCAGCCGCAGCAACGCATCCAGGGTGGTGATCGGCTCCAGCCTGTTGCCGCCCGCTGCATCGAAGCGCGGAAAGACCAGCGCCACGGGCACCCGGTCCATCTGGTCCGGGCCGACATGGGATGCCAGCGGCAGCGGCAAGAACCGCGCCTGCTTGCCAGCATAGGGTGTCACCGGCAGTTCCGGCAGCACCGGATACTCCCGGGCCAGCAAGTCCCAGCTTCCCGGCTTCACCGATGCCGCCGTGGCGAAGGGCAGAATCGTAAGCGGTTCCGTTTGCGACAGGGCGATGATGTCGTCACCGCCATAGGTCCAGCCGCGAGCGACCAACCCCGCCGTCAGAGTACTTTTCCCGCAGCCCGACAGGCCCGGCATTAAAACCAGACCCTTACCCACCCGCCCCACAGCGGCGGCATGGATGGTGGCCAGCGGCCGGCGGCCCGGATCGGCGGCCAGGAACAGGCTGTAGACCAGATGGCTCAAGGCGTCGTTGGACAGCCTGGTCCAGACCAGCCCCTCTGCCGTGTCGATCCAGATACGGTCGCCGCCGACGATGAAGCGGAGGTCGGCAGCACTGCCCGCGTCCTCTGCCACCGGAAAGCCGGACAGGACGGCGCGCAGCCGGGGGATCAGATCGGGATCGATCGGGTTGGCGACAGCCCCAAGCCGCACCGTTGCCGTCCCGTGCAGCAGCCGGATGGTGAAGGTCTGCAACGCCACATCCGGTACGGTGCCACGCAGCGCGTCGCCCGGCGGCACGGGAGTGACGATCCCCGCCTGCCGCGCCGCCGAACGCTTATCCGTCAGGCGCAGATGGCCATCGTCGCCGTCATCTATCCAGCCCAGGTCACGCCATTCGGCCAGACAGGAGGCCACATCCTGCGCGATCTGTTCGGGTGCGGCTGGGGCCGCCTGTCCGGCCAGCAGGGCGATGAGCCCGTCCGGCGTGCAGGGGCCAAGGGAGAGCGACAGCCAGAGGGCCGCCGCCGACGGATTCAGCACCCGCATTTCCTGTTGCCAGAGATCGATGACGACCAGATGACCATCCACCAGCCGGGCGAAGAACCGATCCGGCACGGTGGCACCGTCATTCAGCATGTCATGCTGCAGGCGCTGGCCTTCATGCTGAGCGTCGCCATGGTCACGGGTGCGGCGTAGATCGCGGCCTTGCCCAGACGGCGCAGCATTTCGCGGCGCCGTTCATCGGTGGGGGAGGTAGCCGTCTCACCTGGATTGTCGCCGGTCGTTGCGGGCGTGCCGTTTGTGTCTTTGTTGTTCATCATCCTGCCCCAATGATTACAATGGTAGGATAAGTGTGGCAGTGGGTTTGGTCAACGATACGCTGTGGCGGCGTCGGCTGTCTGCGCGTGGCACCCTCGCCGCAGTGCACACTCGACATTGCGGGCCATAAAGGCCACTCTGCCCGCCGGTTTCCTCCACCGGTTTCAGTGTGAACCAGGGGCCGACGATGCTGCGCCGCCTTCTGCCTTTGCTGCTTTGCCTGTTTTGCGCCTTGCCGGTGGCGGCGGAAACCATGCTGCGTGTCGGCAATGGCCCCGACAGTGAAAGCCTGGACCCGCACCGGGCCGTGGGCGCCGGGGACAGCCGCATCCTGACATCCCTGTTCGAGGGGCTGCTGACCCCGGATGCGGCGGGCCGCATGGTGCCGGGCGCGGCGGAGCGCTGGAGCATCAGCGAGGATGGGCTGACCTATACTTTCTACCTGCGCGCCGATGGCCGCTGGTCCGATGGCAGTGCCGTGACGGCGGCGGATTTCGTCTGGTCCTGGCGCCGCGCGGTGGACCCGGCCACCCGCCCGCTTTTCGCGGATTTTCTCTATCCGGTCCAGAATGCCGAGGAGATTGCGGCGGGCCGGCTGCCGCCCGACAGTCTGGGTGTGGTGGCGTTGGATGACCGCACCTTGCAGGTCCGCCTGAAGGCGCCCAAGCCCAATTTCACCGACTATCTCTATCACCGCGCGACATATCCCGTGCACCGGCCCAGTGTGGAGAAATATGGCGATGGCTTCGCGCGGGCCGGCAACCTTGTCTCCAACGGCGCTTACATGCTGGTGGAACAGGTGCCGCAGTCGCATGTGACGGTGGCCCGCAATCCGCATTTCCATGGTGCCGCAGCGGTCGCCTATGGCCGGGTGCTGTTTTACGCGACCGAGGATACGCAGGCCGAGCTGCGCCGCTTCCGGGCGGGCGAGCTGGATGTTACGGAGACGGTGCCGCCCAGCCAGATCGACTGGGTGCGCGAGAACCTGCCCGCCGAGTTCCGTCTGGCCCCGCGTGCGGGCATCAATTTCATCGCGCCCAACCTGAGGCGGGAGCCGTGGAAATCGAACCGCGCCCTGCGTCTGGCCCTGTCGCTGACCATCGACCGGGAGGGGATTGCCCGGCGCATCCTGCACGATGGTGAGCCGGCCTTTACCTTCGTGCCGCCGGGCCTGCCCGATTACGCGCCGGCCCTGCCGGTCCAGGCCGCCTGGACACAGGATGCGCGTGATGCGCTGGCCCGCGATCTCTTTGCCCAGGCTGGGTATGGCCCTTACCGGCCCCTGACCCTGACACTGCTCTATGCGACGAAGGAAGCGAACAAGCAGATGGCTGTCGCCATCGCCGCCCGCTGGCAATCGGTGCTGGGCGTGAAGACAGTGCTGGAGAACCAGGAATCCAAGGTGGTCCTGGGCCGGATGCGGGATGGTTCCTATCCCGACCTGATGCTGCGCGAATGGTTCTGGGTCTTCCCGGAGAAGTACCTGGAAATCATGCGCAGCCGGGAACAGCGCAATGGTAACGGCTATCAGAACCCCGACTTCGACGCCGCCATGGCCGTCGCCGACAATGCCGCCAGCCGTAGCGATTTTGCCCAGGCGTTGCAGCGGGCCGAAGGCTTGCTGCTGTCCGATGCCGCCCTGATGCCCGTCACCTTCGCCACCAGCCGCCACCTTGTCGCCCCGCACGTCACCGGCTGGACCGACAATCTGCGCGACAGTCACCCGGTGCGGTATCTGGCGCCGAAGTGATCAGTCATCTCTGAGGTAGTTCCGGCGCTGTCCCAAAGGGCCGGTTCAGGATCGACAAGATCTCGGTGGCCGCAAACAGGCGGTTGCGACGGTACCCTGTGCGCTCTGTCAGCACACCCATGGAGACCAGCGTATCGATGGCATTCGTCGCCGCCGGAAAAGTGATGTCCAGCCAACCTGCCAAGCGGTTGACGGTTATTACTGGATAGTCAGACAGCAAATCGAGGGTGCGCAGGGCGCCCGACCCACCGCGCATCTGTCGCCGTCCCTCCCACAACTTGCGAAGTGACTTCAGCGCTTGTCGTGTGGTCTTCAGTTCCGCGACCGTAGCGATCACTGCCTCTGCCATGAAACCCGCAGCCGCGCCCCAGTTCAGTTGCTGCTGGGCAGCCTTCAGGCTGGCATAATAACGATCCTTGCGCGCCTCAATATAAGGCGAGAGGTAGAGCGGCACTTTTCTGTCAGCAGCCATCATCAGGGGCAGCAAAAGACGACCGACACGGCCATTGCCATCCCTGAATGGGTGGACAGCTTCAAAATGAGCGTGTGCCACAGCCATGCGTGTCAGCAAGTTCTGGGTTTGGACCTGTATGCCTTGGTTTTGCAGATAATTGACCGTATCCAGAAGACAGCCTTCGACACGATCAGGTGGTGGCGGGTTGAGAGTGGATTGCTCGATCCGTGAGCCACCGATCCAAACGACTTGAGTTCGCCATTCCCCTGGTTCGTCCCTGTAATCCGGATTGTCCCGCATCACCGCGCGATGCAGTTGGCGAATAAGGTCCAGGTTGAAGATGCTGGGACCGGTGGCGCGCGCCGCCGGCACGAGCATATCCAGCGCCAAGGCATAAGACCGCACCTGACGCGCGTCATTTCTCGCGCCATCGTCCGCATCCGCTTCGACGCTGAGCACCTCGTCCAGTGTGCTGTGCGTGCCCTCAATGGCAGAGCTGGAAAGGGCCTCCTGCCGGGCGATGATCCGACTGACAACCCATGGGTCCGATATCTCGCCAGCCAGTGTTTCCACCTCACTCAACGCGGCGATAGCCGCTTCCATGGTGGTGCGTGCGTCACCGATGGCAATCGCCTCTTCGGGCGGCGGTGCCGGGACAATGCCGTAATGACTGGCATAGGGGGGTGGCAGTCGGGTCAGCGTCTGGCGTACCCCATGGCACAGGTCATCCCTGTTCATTGCCCGTAACCTTTAATATGACCAACTTATCCACAGTTATATTTAAGCTTATGATGATAAAATTCAATAAGGCTGTTGTTGCGCACCCCATATTAAACTTTATGTCAGCCGCCGACGGAAAAGGGCCGCCCTTTGCCAGGGCGGCCCTTCCTTACTCCTACCTCTCAGGCGGCGATCAGTGCCCGCTGCCCGACAGGTTCTTTACGATCTCTTCGGTCACCTTCTTGGCGTCGCCCAACAGCATCATGGTGTTGGGACGGAAGAAGAGTTCGTTTTCGACACCGGCGTAACCGGCACCCATCGACCGCTTGATGAACAAAACGGTCTTGGCCTTTTCCACGTCCAGGATCGGCATGCCGTAGATGGGGCTGGCCGTGTCGGTCTTGGCGGCGGGGTTGGTCACGTCGTTGGCGCCGATGACATAGGCCACGTCGGCCTGACCGAAATCGCGGTTGATTTCGTCCAGTTCGAACACCTCGTCATAAGGCACGTTGGCTTCGGCCAGCAGCACGTTCATGTGGCCGGGCATGCGGCCCGCGACGGGGTGAATGGCGTACTTCACCTCCACGCCTTCCTTCTTCAACAGGTCGCCCATTTCACGCAGCGCGTGCTGGGCCTGGGCCACGGCCATGCCATAGCCGGGCACCACGATCACCTTGGAAGCGTTCTTCATGATGAAGGCGGCATCGTCGGCGGAACCGGCCTTGAAGCTGCGGTCGATGGCGGCGCCACCGGCGGCAGCACCGGCGGCGGCATCACCACCGAAACCACCCAGGATCACGTTGATGATCGAGCGGTTCATGCCCTTACACATGATGTAGGACAGGATCGCGCCCGAGGCACCGACAAGGCTGCCGGTGATGATCAGCAGGTTGTTCTGCAACGTGAAGCCGATGCCCGCCGCCGCCCAGCCGGAATAGCTGTTCAGCATGGACACGACCACGGGCATGTCAGCACCGCCGATGGGCAGGATCAGCAGGAAGCCCAGCGCCAGGGCCAGGATGACGATGATCCAGAACAAGAGCGGCGACTGCGTGATGCAGAGCAGCACGATCAGGGCGACCAGCGCGATACCCAGGCCGGCATTCAGCATGTGCTGACCACCGAACACCAGCGGCTTGCCGCTGACGCGGCCGTCCAGCTTCAGGAAGGCGACGACGGAGCCGGTGAAGGTGATGGCGCCGATGGCCACGCCCAGGCTCATTTCAATCAGCGAGCCGACATGGATGTCGCCGGTCTTGCCGATATTGAAGCTTTCGGGCGAGTAGAAGGCGGCGCCGGCCACGAACACGGCAGCCAGACCCACCAGGGAGTGGAAGGCGGCCACCAGCTGCGGCAGCTGTGTCATCTGGATGCGCTTGGCGATGACCATGCCGGCGGCACCGCCAATGGCAATGCCGGCCACGATCATGACCAGACGCGTGAATTCCAGCGACTTGCCGGTCAGCGCCGGCAATGCGATCAGCGTGGTGACGATGGCCAGCGCCATGCCGATCATGCCGAAGCGATTGCCGGTCTGGGCGGTTTCCGGGCTGGACAGGCCGCGCAGGGCCAGGATGAACAGCACGCCGGAGGCGAGATAGAGAAGCGATGCGGTGACGAGCATTATGGTTCCTCCCCGATCACTTCTTGGCGGCGCCGGATGGCGCCTTCTTCTTGTACATGGACAGCATGCGCTGCGTGACCATGAAGCCGCCGAAGATGTTCACGCTGGCCAGAACGATGGCCAGGAAACCCATCAGGGCGGACAGGCCGTTATCGGCGGCACCGGTGGCGATCAGCGCACCGACGATGATGACCGACGACACCGCGTTGGTCACGGCCATCAGGGGGGAGTGCAGGGCCGGCGTGACCTTCCAGACGACGTAATAGCCCACGAAGCAGGCCAGCACGAAGACGGTCAGGCCGATGACGATGAAGGGCATGCCGCCGGCATTGGCAAGCTGCGCCTCCAGCACGGCGATACGTTCGGTCATCTGGACCGCCTGCTCACGCGCGGCGTCCAGGTTGCTCACGATATCCGCATCAGCAAGGATCATGATGTGCTCCTCAGGCGGCGGGCTTGTTGAACGACGGGTGGACGACGGCGCCGTCACGGGTCAGGCCCGTGCCTTTTACCACGTCATCTTCCCAATTCATCTTCAGCGCCTTCGTGTCCTTGTCGACGAAGGGCGTGATGAAGTTCAGCAGGTTCTTGGCGTACAGCGCGGAGGCATCCACGGCGATGCGGCCCGGCATGTTGATGCGGCCCACGATCTTCACGCCATACTTTTCCACGACCTGACCGGCCACGGCGCCTTCGACATTGCCACCCTGCTCACAGGCCAGATCCACCAGGATCGCACCCTGCTTCATGGTCTTCAGCATGTCGTCGGTGACCAGGATCGGGGCCTTGCGACCGGGGATCAGGGCCGTCGTGATGACGATATCCTGCTTCTTGATCGTCTCGGCGATCAGGGCCGCCTGCTTGGCCTGATATTCCTTCGACATTTCCTTGGCGTAGCCGCCGGCGGTCTGTGCCTGCTGGAATTCCTCGTCCATCACGGCGACGAAGGTACCGCCCAGGCTTTCCACCTGTTCCTTGGTGGCGGGGCGCACGTCGGTGGCGGACACGACCGCCCCCAGACGCTTGGCGGTGGCGATGGCCTGAAGACCGGCCACACCGGCACCCATGATCAGGGCGCGGGCGGGAGGGACCGTCCCGGCAGCGGTCATCATCATGGGGAAGGCGCGACCGAACTCGTTCGCGGCCTCGATCACGGCGCGGTAGCCGGCCAGGTTCGACTGGCTCGACAGGATATCCATGCTCTGCGCGCGGGTGATGCGCGGCATGAACTCCATGGCAAACGCGTCGATCTTGGCGGCGGCATAGGCGGCCACGGTCTCCGGTGCGCCATAGGGCGACAGCGCGGCGATCAGGATGGCGCCGGGCTTGATCAGCGCCAGCTCGTTCACATCGCCCTCACCCTCGGCCAGCGGACGCTGTACCTTCAGGATGATGTCGGCACCGGTCAGGGTGCTGGTGACATCAGCGGCGATGGTCGCCCCGGCGGCGGTGAAGGCATCATCGGTAATGGCGGAACCCAGGCCGGCGCCCGTTTCCACCACCACCTCGAAACCCAGCCCGATATATTTGCGCACCGTATCCGGCGTGGCTGCGACACGCAGCTCATGCGCCCGGCGCTCCTTCGGAATGGCGATTTTCATGCGATCCGATTCCCCCTCATGGAAAAGTTCCTAAAGTCTCGGCAGGCGACCCAGGGTGCCGGTGTTCCGTTTCAGGATTATGCCGGCTGTCATTATGGTTTCGCACGATGACGCATCCGGTAATCTTTGTGAAGCTTTCCGGGTGCGCCGCGTCATGGTCGGAAAGGCTTTTCCCGCCTGACGGAAAGGAACGGTGGGGGTGGGCGACAGGATCGGTCGGGCAAGCGCAGTGCCGGTTTTGTAGTGCGAACCCGGTAATTTTGTTCCCGATACCAAAAATCCCCAATGGGAATAAGGCATTAAGATGTAAGCATTTTTATGGTAACCGGTTACCATGAATTATGTAACGCCGTTACCGAAATTGGCCCCGCGACCAAAGTCGTTCTTGCGCATCGCGATGGTTTTGTGACCGACGCATGGAACCGTTGTTATGCGGTGACGGTGGGGTACGGTTGCATCCGGGCCGGGGTCTGAAAGCCGGGCTGGACCCCGTCATGCCGGTGGGGCAGAGTGTCGCCCAACCCAATCAGAGCCCAAAAAGCCCCATGACCGATCCGCAGATTCCCGAAAAGCACCCCCTCGCCGATGCCGCCCGCACCCTGTTCAAGGAATTGACGGACGCGGGCCGCCCCGTGGTGGGCACCGGCATCGGGGAAGGGCGCATCTTCCTGCGCGTGGCCGGCCCGGATCATGGCGCACCGGCAGAATATCGCGGATATCCGGTGGTGGTGCTGACGGACGAAGGGATCAAGCGGTGAAGTGTAGCGCGGATTAGGCGAAGCCGTAATCCGCGGAAATCCCGTCGACGTTGTTCCGCGGATTACGCTTCGCTAATCCGCGCTACACTCGCAGCCACTCCATGAACCAATTGGCGTCCCAGGTTCTGCCGCCGTCGCGTGACACGGTTTGATACCAGCGATGGCCGGTGGGGGTGATGCGGTCCCAGGTGCCGCGCACCTTGATGGGCTGATCCCCATCCATCTCATCGGCTTCAAACACGCCTTCACCATTGCGGAAGATGCCGGTCAGGCCGGGGGTGGTCAGCACCCCGCTTTTGGCGTTCACCCAGAAATCCGACCAGATTTTCCGCTCTGCCTCGAAAAGCCTGATCCCCACACCGGCGAAATTGCGGGCGGGGATGCGCAGTTCCTCAATGCTTCCGGCCCCGTTCAGGATGGTCCAGCAACTGGCCTCGCCCGTGAATTCATCCCATTCGCCTGTCTCCGGCTTCAGACGGCGATGGCTGATCCGCCACTCACCGGCCAGGAAATTAAAATCGCCGGGTCGCCCCTCTGCCTTATCCTCTGCCGCCGCCGGCAGCGTAGTGGCGGCCAGCCCCACGGCCAAGCCGAGGGCCGATTGCAGCACGGGGCGGCGGGCGATGCCGCCGGTCTCATCAGTCATTTTTCCCTCCATCCGATGGTCTTGCCCGTTTTGCCGGGAGACGGGGGCAGTGTGCCGCGCTATACCTGACATCCTGTGTCAGGTAATTGTCGGGTGGGTCGAAAATGCGGGCGAGCCGGCTTCTTTCCCTGCTGTTGCTGCTGCAACTGCGCGGTGGCCTGACGGCGGCGCAGATGGCAGCCGAACTGGAGGTGTCGGAACGCACCATCTATCGCGACATCGACGCGTTGAGTTCGGCGGGTGTCCCGGTCTATGGCGACCGGGGGCCGGGCGGCGGGTTCCAATTGCTGGAGGGTTACCGCACCCGCCTGACCGGGCTGGCCAGCGACGAGGCGGAGGCGATGTTCACCATCGGCCTGCCGGGGCTGGCCGGGGCGCTGGGCGTGGGACAGGCGGCGGCCAGGGCCTGGAACAAGCTGATGCTGGCCCTGCCGGCCCAGGCGCGGGAGGAGGCGGGGCGCATGGGTGACCGGTTCCACCTGGATGCCGCCGACTGGTACCGCGTGGCCGAACCCACCCCCTTCCTGCCCGATTTGGCCCGCGCGGTTCTGGATTGCCGACGGGTGGTGATGCGGTATGAAAGCTGGAAGGGCGAGCGGGAATGGACCATCGATCCGCTGGGTCTAGTTTTGAAGGCCGGCACCTGGTACTTCGCGGCACTGTCCGGGGAGCGGACCCTGGTGTTCAAGGTGGCGTCCATCCGCACGCTGACGGTGACGCGGGACGGGTTCGTGCGGCCCGTGGATTTCCACCTGCCCGGTTTCTGGGCAGGGCATCTGGCGGAATTCGAGGAAAGGCTGCATCCCGAACGGGCGGACCTGTCGGTCAGTGCGGGGGGCCGTGATCTGCTGTCCCGCCAGGGTGCCTATGCCGCCGAAGCCGTGGCGGCGGCGGGACCGATGGATGCTGATGGCTGGGCCGACCTCACCTTGCCGTTCGAGACGGTCGATCAGGCGGCCCGCCTGCTACTGGGTTTAGGGCCGGAGGTACGGGTGCGCGCACCCGATGCGCTGCGGGCAAGGGTGATGGAGATGGCGCAGGGGATATTGGCGCGGATGCAGGCGCCACCCCCTTGACCCGCAGCCCGCGCCCCGTCACACTTCAAACAATTGTTTGAATGAAGCAAGGGGAGGAGTGGAGATGGTTAAGGCGTTGCTGTGCAAGGGGTTCGGGCCGCCGGAAAGCCTGGTGCTGGAAGAGGTGGAGACGCTGCCGCTGGCGGCGGGAGAGGTGCGGATCGCCATCAAGGCGGCGGCGCTGAACTTCGCCGATACCCTGATTATCGAAGGCAAGTACCAGGAAAAGCCGCCCTTTCCATTTACCCCCGGCATGGAATGCGCGGGCGTGGTGACGGAGTTGGGCGAGGGCGTGCGGCACCTGAAGGTGGGGCAGCGCGTCATGGCCCTGTCGGCCAAGGGGGCGTTCCGGGAAGAAACGGTGGTGGAGGCGGGTGCCGTCCTGCCCATCCCCGATGGCATGGATTTCGCCAACGCCGCCGGCTTCCCCGTAGCCTATGGCACCTCCCATCTGGCCCTGACCGACCGCGCGCAGTTGCAGGCCGGGGAAACCCTGCTGGTGCTGGGGGCGTCGGGCGGGGTCGGCCTGACGGCGGTGGAGATCGGCAAGGCCATGGGTGCCAGGGTCATCGCGGCGGCATCATCGCCGGAAAAGCTTTCCGTGGCACGGGATCATGGGGCGGATGAGGTGATCGACTATGCGGCGGAGGACCTGAAAGCCCGGTTGAAGGAACTGGCGCCCAAAGGTGTGGATGTCGTGTTCGATCCGGTGGGTGGGGATTATTTCGACGCGGCTCTGCGCAACATGGCCTGGTGCGGGCGGATCATCACCATCGGCTATGCGGCGGGGCGCATCCCGCAGGTGCCGGCCAATTTGCTGCTGGTCAAGAATTGTGCAGTGCTGGGCCTGTTCTGGGGTGCCTACCGTAAGCATAACCCGCAGCGCCTGGGCCAGAGCCTGATGGAACTGCTGGCCCTGTGGGGGCAGGGGAAGCTGCGACCGCATGTGTCGCACGCCCTGCCCATCACGGATTATGCCCAGGCTTTCCATCTGCTGTCGGGGCGCAAGGCGACGGGCAAGGTGGTGCTCACGATGGAGTGAGCCGCGGTCGTCCGACCGCGGAGGCCGGCGACCGCCGGCCCGGCGCCTGAGGGAACAAAATAAAGACTACCCAAAAACAAAACCGCCGCACCGGGTGCCCGGTGCGGCGGTCTGTCTTTCAGGCCGGGGCCTGAGACTTACTGGATGCTTTCGCCATGCAGCGCCAGATCCAGGCCGTCACGTTCCGCATCCTCGTCGACGCGCAGGCCGGTGATGGCCTTGACGACGTAGAGGATGATGGTGGTGGCAATGCCGGACCACAGGATGGTGGCGCCGATGCCGTAGATCTGCGTCCAGACCTGGCCGATATTGCCTTCCAGGGCGCCGGCGGTCCCGCCGATGGCGGCCTTGGCGAAGACACCCGTCAGGACGGCGCCGACGATGCCGCCGACACCATGCACGCCCCAAACGTCCAGGCTGTCATCATACTTCAGAGCATGCTTCAGCGTGGTGGAGGCGAAGTAGCAGATGACGCCGGCGGCGACGCCGATGCCAAGTGCACCATCAACACCGACGAAACCAGCAGCCGGGGTGATGGCGACCAGACCGGCCACGGCACCGGAAACGGCACCCAGCACGGAGGGCTTGCCCTTCACACCCCATTCCACGAACACCCAGGCGAGCGTGGCGGTGGCGGCGGCGATCTGCGTCACCAGCATGGCCATGCCCGCACGGCCATCAGCGGCGACGGCGGAACCGGCATTGAAGCCGAACCAGCCCACCCACAGCATGGCAGCGCCGATCAGCGACAGGACCAGGTTGTGCGGCTTCATGTCCGACGTGCCATAGCCCTTGCGCTTGCCCAGAACGATGGCAGCGACCAGACCGGCAACACCGGCATTGATGTGCACGACGGTGCCGCCGGCATAATCCAGCACGCCATCGCCCATCAGGAAGCCGCCGCCCCACACCCAGTGGCAGATCGGGCTGTAGACGATCAACGACCACAGCGCCGTGAACAGCAGCAGGGCCGAGAACTTCATGCGGTCAGCAAAGGCGCCGGTGATCAGCGCCGGGGTGATGATGGCAAAGGTCATCTGGAAGGTGATGAACACCGATTCCGGGATGCTGCCCGACAGGCTGCCAACCTCAAGACCGGACAGGAAGGCCCGGCTGAGATCACCGATGAACAGGTTGCCGGGGCCGAAGGCCAGGCTGAAACCGACAACGGCCCACAGGACCGAGATCAGGGCGGTGATGGCGAAGCTCTGCATCGCCATGGTCAGGACGTTCAGCTTGCGGACCATGCCGCCATAGAACAGCGCCAGACCAGGAATGGTCATGAACAGCACCAGCGCCGTGGACGTCAGCAGCCATGCGGTATTGCCGCTGTCCAGCGTCGGGGTCGGTGCCGCGTCCTGAGCGAGGGCCACGCCCGGAACCAATGCCAGGCACGCCGCGAAAAGGGTCTTCAACATACGATTCATCTGGCTCCCCATTCTTGTGGGCACGGGGCCGACCGGCCGCCGCACACGCCGCTGCTCCTCTATTCAAAGTCCGTGCCGTTGTGCAAAGCGGCGGAATCCCTACGCTGTTGCAGCCAGACGCCTGAATGGAATCCACCCCGCGGACCCGCGACTCCGCCTGAAAACCGGCTATATGCACAAAAAATGTGCTGTTTCTGATGGCGACTTTTGAGGAAAAATTGTTGGAAATCAACATGATGATAGGGATGCCTCCTTTCGGGGCACCCCGATTCAGCGGCTAAAAATGTGACAGATTAAAAAATAGGCAGACATTCGGGGGCATGTCGTGCTGCGCTGCCGATTGGGACCGATCCGGGCCTTTCGCCTTTTCGTTGTCTGCCTTGCCCGCGATTGCACACGCAACATACGTATCCATACGTGACCCGGCACGCAGCATGTGACACCATCCCGGTTGAATGAGCCGCCGGTCTAAGCGGTCGGCACAGCGCGACAGAGCCGCGCGACATCAGGGAGGATGTGGAATTGGTGACCAGTCAGTCCGAACAGCGTCTGGACCGTGACCTGCGGCAGGCGCCGCGCCATGCGCTGGCCCTGGTGCTGGCGGGCGGGCGCGGTAGCCGGCTGAAGCAGCTGACCGACCGCCGTGCCAAGCCGGCGGTGCATTTCGGGGGCAAGTTCCGCATCATCGACTTCGCCCTGTCCAACTGCATCAATTCCGGCTTCCGCCGCATCTCGGTCATCACGCAGTACAAGTCGCACTCGCTGCTGCGGCATTTGCAGCGCGGCTGGAACTTCCTGCGCGGTGAAATCGGTGAATTCATCGATCTGCTGCCCGCCCAGCAGCGCATCAACGAAACCAGCTGGTACCAGGGTACGGCGGACGCCGTGTATCAGAACCTGGACATCCTGCGCTCCCACAAGGCGGAATGGGTCCTGATCCTGGCCGGCGATCACATCTATAAGATGGATTACGCCAACATGCTGGCCAGCCATGTCCGCACGGGCGCAGATGTGACCGTGGGTTGCATCGAGGTGCCGCGCATGGAGGCTACGGGCTTCGGTGTCATGCATGTCGACAGCGACAACCGCGTCGTCAGCTTCCTGGAAAAGCCCGCCGACCCGCCGGCCATGCCCGGCAAGCCCGACATGGCGCTGGCGTCGATGGGCATCTACATCTTCAATGCCGAGTTCTTGTACAAGAACCTGGAACGCGACGCGGAGGACCAGACGTCGAGCCGCGATTTCGGCAAGGACATCATCCCCTATCTGGTGGACAACGCGAAGGTCGTCGCCCACCATTTCAACGAAAGCTGTGTGCGCAACAAGGCGCAGCCCGGCACCGCCTACTGGCGTGATGTCGGCACCGTCGATGCCTATTGGGAAGCCAATCTGGACCTGTGTACCGTCTCGCCCGACCTGGATCTCTATGACCGGGAATGGCCGATCTTCACCTATCAGGAACAGCTGCCGCCCGCGAAGTTCGTGTTCGATGATGATGGCCGCCGGGGCATGGCCGTGGACAGCATGGTGTCCGCCGGCTGTATCACCTCTGGCTCCGTCGTCCGCCGCTCGCTCCTGTTTAACAAGGTCCGCATCCATTCCTATTGCGAGGTGACGGATGCCGTCATCCTGCCGGAGGTGGAGGTGAACCGGAATGCCCGCCTGACCAAGGTGGTGGTGGATCGCGGCTGCGTCATCCCCGCCGGCCTGGTGGTGGGTGAAAATGCGGAAGAGGATGCGCGCCGCTTCTACCGTTCCGAAAATGGTGTGGTATTGATCACCCAGGAGATGCTGGACCGTCTGGGGAACTGATGGTTTGGTTCGGTGACGCGGCAGCGGCTTGAGGGACGATGAAGACCTATCCGGGTAATTTCGTGCTGGACCCGCTGGGACGGCGGGTCACCCTGCATGGCAAATCGGCTTTTGCCGCCCTGCACCGGGCTGGTGCGGTGGCGGCGGCCTGCCTGGACCATATCACCCCCCACATGCAGCCCGGCGTCACGACGGCAGAGATTGACGACATCGTGGCCGCCTTTTTGAAGGCGAACGGGGCGCTGGCGGCCACGCTGGGCTATCACGGATTTCCCAAATCCTGCTGCATCTCCCCCAATTCTGTCGTCAATCACGGAATCCCGTCGGACAAGGTACGGATGAAGGCGGGTGACATCGTCAATGTCGATGTCACCGCCATCGTCGATGGCTGGTACGGCGATACCAGCCGCATGTATCTGGTGGGGGATGTCACGCAGAAGGCGGCCCATCTGGTCCGCACCACCTATGACGCCATGATGGCCGGTATCGGGCAGGCGGTACCGGGCAAGCATCTGGGCGATATCGGCCATGTCATCGAACGGGCCGCCAAGGCCGTTGGCTATTCCACCGTCCGCGACTATGTCGGCCACGGCATCGGCCGCGTCTTCCATGACGCGCCCGATGTCATGCATTTCGGCAAGCCGGGGCGCGGCATGAAGCTGGTGCCCGGCATGGTCTTTACAATCGAGCCGATGTTCAATCAGGGTGGTGCGGGCCTGCGAACGCTTCCCGATGGCTGGACCAACATCACCCGCGACCTGTCCCTGTCGGCACAGTTCGAACATACGGTCGGCGTGACCGAAGACGGGGTGGAGATTTTCACCCGCTCCCCGGCGGGGCTGGATTGTCCGGTGGGGGTGGAGCCTTAAGGCCTACCCAGTTCAACTGTTCAGGATAGTGCCTCCCCGGCGAAGGCCGGGGCCCAGGGGCCAAGCGCCCCAGGACAGTGCGACTTGATAGCGGGGCAAGTGGAAAGGCTCCAGCTTATGGCCCCTGGGCCCCGGCCTTCGCCGGGGAGGCAGTCTATGGTTTTCAATGGGTTAGAAAGCTTCTTGGGCGCGACACATCCGGTCGGCGCAGGCGATCAAGGAGTGTGGGCAATGAGCAAGGCTTCCTACGTGCTGAAACTACCGGCCTCCGTAAAAACAGCGGCACAACGTCTTGCTAAGGAAGATGGTGTGTCGCTGAACCAATGGATTGCCGTGGCGGTGGCCGAGAAAATCGGAGCGGTGGAGATGGCGTCAGAACTGCTGGCGCGGCGTGGACGGGATGCGCAGCCTGAAGATATGCTGCCTTTCCTTTGAAATGCGGGCAAGGAACCGCTCCAGCCCGGCGATGAGATGGCCTGAACCAAATCAACGCCGCCGGAACACCATAACTCCCGTCACCCCAAGGACCAGCAGCCCAGCCCCCAGGAACGCCGCCCGCATCCCCGCCGCGATCAGGCTTGGTGTGGCCGTGGCGATGTCTGCCGTACCGACGGCCAGGGTGAAGACTGCGCCCAGGCAGGCGGCGCCCGTGATTAGGCCCAGGTTGCGCGACAGGTTCAGTAGGCCGGAGACAAGGCCGCGCCGGTCCGCCGGCTGACCACTCATCACACCGGTATTGTTGGCGGCCTGGAACAAGGCGTAGCCGCTGGTCATCAAGGCGATGGGCAGCATGTAGCCGGCAACACCCCAGGCGGCGGGTGCCGTCGCCATGAACAGGCAGCCAAGGCCGACCCCGCCCAGACCGGTCAGGGTCATGCGGCCACTGCCGAACCGGTCCACCGCCCGGCCTGAGGGCACGCCCGCCAGGGCGGAGATGCAGGGACCGGTCGCCATGACCAGCCCCGTCAGGGCCGGGGACAGGCCCAGGACCCGCGTCAGGTAGAAGGGCCCCAGCACCAGGGTCGCCATCATGATCATGGAGACCAGGATATTGGCCAGCAGCGCGGCGCGCAGGCCACCATCACGGAACAGCGACAGGTCCAGCAGCGGCGATGGGGCGGCCACCTGCCACAGGATGAACATCCCGGCCAGCAGCAGGGCCGCCACCACCAGCATCGGCCCGAACCCGCCGCCCTGCCGGCCCATGGTCATGGCCAGCGCATAGGCAGCCAGGGCGCCGGCCAGCAGCATGGTGCCCAGCGGGTCACCGCTTCCCCTTTGCATACCCATTCCTGTATCCGCCGGCACCTGCGTACGGACCAGGGCGAAGGCCGCAATGCCCAGCGGCACGTTGATCAGGAACAGGCCCTGCCAGCCCGCGACGGCCAGGATCATTCCGCCCAGCGACGGCCCCAGGGCCGTGCCGACCGCCGACATGCTGCCCAGCATGCCCATGGCCCGGCCCGTGCGCGTCTTGTCCACGATGCTGCCGACCAGGGCCATCGACATGGCCATCATGGCTGCCGCCCCCAACCCCTGCAACGCCCGCGCGGCAATCAGCAGGGGCAAGGACGGGACTAACCCGCACAGGCCGGAAGCCAGCGTGAACAGGGCGATGCCAGCCAGCAGCAGGCGCCGCCGCCCGATGCGATCCCCCAGGCGGCCCGCGCTGACAATCAGGGTGGTTGTGGCCAGCAGATAGGCCAGCACCACCCACTGCACCTGCGCGAAGGGCACAGCGAAGGACGCGGCCAGACTGGGCAGGCCGATATTGGCGATGCTGGTACCCAGCGAGGACAGAAGGATGGACAAAGACAGGGCGGGCAGGGCCCAGCTGCGTGGCCTGTCATCCGTCCTCGTCGTCAATGCCTGCTCCACCACCATCGCTTCCTCCAACCCGGATCATTGCGGATGAGGCTATGCGCCGGTCTGACATGGCGGAAGGCGCAGCGATTGCATTATATTCATGCATCAGACGCCCTATATGGTGCCGGCCATGAACATTCCCGACCTGAACTTGCTGTTGACGCTGGATGTGCTGCTGTCGGAGGGCAGTGTGGCCGGTGCGGCGCGGCGTCTTCGGCTTAGCCCGTCGGCCATGAGCCGGGCGCTGGCGCGGCTGCGGGAGGCGACGGGCGATCCGCTGCTGGTGCGGGCGGGTCGGGGGCTGGTGCCGACGCCGCGCGCCCTGGAACTGCGCGGGCAGGTGGGGCCGCTGGTGGAACAGGCGCTGGCGGCGCTGCGCCCGGCCAGCGCGCTGGACCTTGCCCGCCTGGAGCGCATCTTCACCCTGCGCAGCAGTGAGGGGTTTGTGGAAACGTTCGGGGCGGCCCTGATCACGCGTGCGGCGGCGCAGGCGTCCGGTGTGCGGCTGCGTTTCATGGCCAAGCCGGAACGGGACAGCACGCCGCTGCGCGATGGCACCGTCGATCTGGAGACGGGCGTGGTGGGGCCGGATCTGGGGCCGGAATTGCGGGTTCAGGCCCTGTTCCGCGACCGGTTCGTGGGCGTGGTGCGGCCCGGCCATCCGCTGCTGGACGGGCCGATAGCGGCACAGGCCTATGCCGGCGCATCGCATGTGGCGGTGACGCGGGCGCGGCCCGACAGGGGGCCGGTTGATCGGGCCTTGCAGGTGCTGGGCCTGGAACGGCGGGTGGCGGCCTTTGTCGCGGGCTATGCCGGGGCGCTGGCTGTGGCGCGGGGTAGCGATCTGGTGGCCACCGTGTCGGCCCGGCATACGCAGGGGCTGCGGGCCGGGATGGTGGCGTTCGACCTGCCATTCGACATCCCCGCCGTCACCGTTTCCCTGCTCTGGCATCCACGGCTGGACGCTGATCCCGCCCATCGCTGGCTGCGGGGGCTGGTGCGGGCGGTTTGTGGTGATGATCCGCTTGCCGAAACCGTTGCTTGCGTTCACTCATAGGTGGCGGCCCCGCCCCCTGCGATCAACAAGCCCGGACCCGATCATGCGCGTTCTTTTTGTTACGTCGGAATGCCTGCCTTATGTGAAGACCGGTGGTCTGGGGGATGTGGCCGGCGCCCTGCCGGCGGCATTGCGGGCAGAAGGGGTGGATGTCCGCACCCTGATCCCCGGATATCCGGGGGTTCTGGACCGGCTGGAAAATATCAAGGTGCTGCGCGATCTGCGCGGGCTTCCCGGCTTGCCGTCGGCGGCACCGGCGCGGCTGGTGGCGGGCCGGGGTGTTGATGGCGGCACCGTCTATGCCCTGGATATCCCCAGCTTTTTCGGGCGCAAGGGCAATCCCTATCTGGGGCCGGATGGCAAGGACTGGTCCGACAATCATCTGCGCTTTGCCGCCTTGGGCCGCATCGCCGCCCTGATTGGGTTGGCGGGGGATGGTGCGGTGGGCCGGGCCGCGTGGAAGCCGGATGTGCTGCATGGTCATGACTGGCAGGCCGGTCTGGCCGCAGCCCATCTGCATTTCCCGCTCTGGCCGCTGGCGGGGCTGAAACGGCCGGGCACGGTGTTCACCATCCACAATCTGGCCTTCCAGGGCCTGTTCCCGGCGGAAACGGTGCCGACCCTGGGCCTGCCCTGGGACGGGTTCACGCCGCAGGGGTTTGAATTCTACAGCCAATTGTCGTTCCTGAAGGCGGGGCTGGTCTATGCTGACCGGTTGACGACGGTCAGCCCGACCTATGCCACCGAAATCCAGGGGGAGATTTTTGGCTTCGGCATGGATGGGCTGCTGCGCGCCCGCGCCGATGTGCTGGACGGCATCCTCAACGGCATCGACACCGATGCCTGGGACCCCGCCCGCGATCCGCAGCTGAGCGCCCATTATGATGCCGACACTCTGCCGGCCAAGACGGCCAACAAGGCCGATATCCAACGCGCCTTTGGCCTGTCGCCCGACATCCATGCGCCCTTGTTCGGCATCGTCAGCCGCCTGACGGACCAGAAGGGCATCGATCTGGTGGTGCAGGCCATCCCGCATATCGTGGCGCGCGGCGGGCAGCTGGCGGTGCTGGGTACGGGCACGGCGTCGCTGGAACAGGCGCTGGCCGGGGCCGCGCGGCATTATCCGGGCCGGGTCGGGCTGGTCCTGGGCTATGACGAGGCGCTGTCGCACCGGTTGCAGGCGGGGGTGGACGTGCTGATGGTGCCGTCGCGGTTTGAACCCTGCGGCCTGACACAGATGTATGCGCTGCGTTATGGCACTTTGCCGCTGGTCAGCCGTGTGGGCGGGTTGGCCGATACGGTGACGGACTGCACCGATGATGCGCTGTCCGATGGAACGGCCACGGGCTTCACCTTTGGCCCTGTCACCGTGCCGTCCCTGATCAACGCTATCGACCGTGCCTTCGCCTTGCACCCGCAGACCGACCGCTGGCGTGGGGTACAGCGTTCCGCCATGGCGCGCGACGTCTCCTGGGGTGCGTCGGCCCGGCATTATGTGGAGACGTACAAGGCTGCGATGGCGGTGGCGGAGCGGGGGTAACGGGGGCGTGGTTCCCTCACCCTCCCATTGGCGGGCGCCAATGGGCCCCTCCCTCTCCCACATTCGTGGGCGAGGGGCGAAACTCTGGGGGTGAGCCTTATTTCGCCCCTCGCCCGCCTGGCGGGCGAGGGAGGGGCCCGAACGCGTCAGCGTTTGGGAGGGTGAGGGAACAGACGTTTATTTCTTACCCACCAGCGTGCCGGCCCCGCCCTCGGTGAAAATCTCCAGCAGGATGGCATGCGGCACGCGGCCATCCAGGATCACCGCGCCCTCGACCCCGCCGACAACGGCGTCGATGCAGGTTTCCAGCTTGGGGATCATGCCGCCCTGGGCGGTGCCGTCGGCGATGGCGGCGCGGGCGTCGGATACGGACAGTTCCGGTACCAGTTCCTTGTTCTTGTTCAGGAAGCCGGCGACGTCGGTCAGCAGCAGCAGGCGCGAGGCATCGATGGCGGCGGCAATGGCGCCGGCGGCGGTGTCGGCATTGATATTATAGGTCTGGCCATCCTCGCCGATGCCGATGGGGGCGATGACGGGGATGAAGCCGGCATTGCGCAGCTTGTGCAGGATCTGCGGGTTGATGCGGAACGGCTCGCCCACGAAGCCCAGATCGACAACCTTTTCGATATTGCTGTCGGGGTCGCGCTTGGTGCGGGTGGCCTTGCGCGCTTCGATCAGGTCGTCATCCTTGCCCGACAGGCCGATGGCGTCGCCGCCGGCATCATTGATCAGGGCCACGATTTCCTTGTTGATGCTGCCGGACAGCACCATTTCGGCGATCTCCATCGTGTCCTTGTCGGTCACGCGCAGGCCGTCGATGAATTCCGACTTGATCTGCAACCGGTCCAGCAGCCTGCCGATCTGGGGCCCGCCGCCATGCACCACGATGGGATAGGCGCCCACCTGCTTCAGCAGCACGATGTCGTTGGCGAACTGCCGCGCCAGTTCCGGGTTGCCCATGGCGTGGCCGCCATACTTGACGACGATGATCTTGCCGTCATAGCGGCGCATGTAGGGCAGCGCCTCCGACAGGGTCTGTGCCTTGGCGAGCCATTCCTCGCGGGTCAGCGTCGGGGTGACGGAAACGGTCATGGGCGTGGGCTCCGGTCGGGGGCGTCAGGGCCAGGGATTGTGACGGGCAAACGGCGTCGTGTCTAACACCGGTGGCGGGCGGGGGCAATGCGCTTTCCCATGGGATAGTCCCATCGCGCGCTTGCAGGATTGTTCATGATGTGTTCACCTTGGTGGCGGGCGATGCCAGGAGGACGAACCATGTCGGGCAAACCGGTGCTGTACGGGGCCAGGGGCTGTGGCTCCGCCGTTGTGGAGGCGGGCTTCATCCTAGCGGGTGAGGGTTACGATTATGTGGAGGCCAGCCCGTGGGAGCCGTCGGACGGGCTGACGGCGCTGAAAGCCATCAACCCGCTGGTGCAGGTGCCGACCCTGGTCCTGCCCGATCACACCGTCATGACGGAATCGGTGGCCATGCTGCTATGGCTGATGGACCGGCATCCGGGCCGGCTGGGTCCGGGGCCTAGTGATCCGGCGCGGGCATCGTTCCTGCGCTGGCTGGTCTATCTGCCCGCCGCCATCTATCCCATGTATACGGTGCGCGATTTCGTGGATCAGTTTGTCTCGGGGGAGAAGGCGACGGGGGAACTGAAACAATCCACCGTCAACCGTATCCTGCTCTGCTGGAAGAATATGGAAGCCGCGTTGAAGCCGGCGCCGGGGGCGTGGCTGCTGGACACGCCGGACCTGACGGCGCTTGACCTTTATATCTGCATGATGACCCGCTGGACGCCCCGACGCGACGCCATCCGGGTCGTGGCGCCGGGCATCGTGGCCGTGGCTGAGCGTGTGGACCATGATCCGCGCGTGGTGGCGCTTTGGCGGCGGCACTTCCCGGATGCGTATAAGGATCTGTAACGCTAGACGTCAGTCCCTGTCCGGTGCCCCCAAGGGGAACAGGTGCCGGTATGGCCGCCCGCCCTCCACGGCATTCATCACCGATGGCCGGGCCAGCAAGCGAGTGCGGTAGGCGCGCAGGGCCGTGTAGCTATCGGCAATAGGGTGGGTCCAGTCGGCATAGAACAGCGCCGGGGCGGCAGCGCAGTCGGCCATGCTGAATGTGTCACCCGCCGCCCAGGTGCGGTTTGTCAGGTGGGTCTCCAGCCACGCATAAGCACGCTCCAGTTTTCCCACCGCCATGGCCATGCCGTCGCGGCGTTTTACCGGATCACCGGTAAGGGCACCGTCCACGGCATGCTGCGCAGCGTTCATGACATGCTGATCGAAGAACCTGTCCATGAAACGCACATCCAGGGCCGCCATCGCATCATCCGGCAGCAAGGGGACGGGGCCGGGATGAGCCAGATGCAGATACTCGATAATGATGCTGGTTTCCGCCAACTGCCGGTCGCCATCGACCAACAGCGGAAATTTGCGGATCGGCCAGCGCTTCAGCCATTCCGCTGCGTTGTCGGGATGATCGGGACCAAGGCAACGGAAGTCGAACGACGTCGCATTCTCCGTCAGCGCGATCAGCACCTTCTGCGTGTAGGAGGAGAAGGGGTGACCAAACAAGACCAATGGCATGGCAGCAACTCCGGCAGAGTGACCGGTCGATGGTAGGGCAGGTTTACCCGCCAAGCAATTGACTGTCCGGGCGGAAACTCACGCCGCGAACCGCACCCAATGGCCCGGTGTCACCTCCCGCAGGTCGCCCGGCCCTTCGCAGCTTTCGCGTACCTGTGCGGCCAGGGGGGCCAGGCTGTTGCCCTCCCCGAACGGGCTGCCTACCTCCGGCACGGCGGCCAGCAGCAGTCTTGTATAGGGGTGGCGCGGGCTGTCGATCACCTGGGCCGTGGGGCCACGTTCCACGATGCGGCCCCGGAAGATGACGGCGGTTTCTTCAGCCACATAGCGGGCAGTGGCGATGTCGTGGGTGATGTAGAGCATGGCGATGCCGCGTTCCCGCTTCAAATCGCGGAACGTGTCCAGCACCGACAAGCGGATGGAGACATCCAGCATGGAGGTGGGTTCATCGGCGATTACCACCGATGGGTTGACGGCCAGCGCGCGGGCGAGGTTGACGCGCTGCCGCTGCCCGCCGCTCATCTCGTGCGGGTATTTGCGCAAGCTGATGGCCGGGTCCAGGTCCACGGCGCGCATCAGGTCGGCCACCGCGTCCCGCCGCTGTGCCGCCGACAGGTCGGGCCGGTGCAGGGCCAGAGGGCGGGTCAGATGATGTTCGACAGTGTGGGCGGGGTTCAGGGCCGCGAACGGGTCCTGAAACACCATCTGCACGGCAGACCGGTATTCCAGAACGGCCTTGCGACCCGTCAGGTTGGTGACGTCGCGCCCGGCATGGAAGATGTGGCCGGCACTGGCCGTCAGCACATGGGTCAGCAGTTTGGCACAGGTGCTTTTGCCCGACCCGCTTTCGCCCACCAACGCCAGGGCGCGGCCCGCATAAAGGCTGAAATCGGCACTATCCAGGGCGCAGAAGGACCCGAAGCGCATGGTCAGGCCGCGCGCCTCCAGCACGGGGCGGGTGCCCAGTTCCGGCAAACCGTTCATTGCGGCGTCTCCTTCATGCGGACCAGCGTTTCACCGGGTTTCGGGTGCAGGGGCGGGATGGAGGCCCAGAGGCGGCGTGTATAATCCTGCTGCGGGTCGGCGATCATGGCGGATGGGGTGGACAGTTCGATCAGCTGCCCGCGCAGCATCACGCCCACCCGGTCGCAGAACTGGCTCATCAGTGCCAGATCATGGGTGATAAACAGGACGGCGAAGCCCAGCCGGTGCCGCAGGGCCGCCACTTCTTCCAGCAACTCCCGCTGCACCACCACGTCGAGCGCGGTGGTCGGCTCGTCCATCACCACCAGTTTGGGGCGCAGGGCCAGCGCCATGGCGATGACGATACGTTGGCGCATGCCGCCGCTGAACTGATGCGGGTAATCGTCCATGCGGTCGGGTTTGATGCCGACCATCTGCAACAGGTCGGCGGTGCGGGTGCGGATATCGGCCTTCCCCGATACCCCATGCGCCTTGAACATGTCCGCGAACTGCGCCGACACGCGCAGCACGGGGTTCAGCGCATTCATGGCCGATTGCAGGACCACCGACAGGTCGCGCCAGCGCCAGGACCGCAATTGCGTGTCATTGAGCGCCAGGACATCGGTGCCGGCAAGGTTGATCGACCCGCCGGTGATGAAGGCAGGCGGTCGGTGAAGCCGGGCAATGGCAAAGGCGACGGTGCTTTTGCCGGAACCGGATTCTCCAGCCAGACCAAGTACTTCACCGGCAGAAATGTCGAAAGTAACGTTTTTGACGGCGCGGGTCAGGCCGTTGGGCGTGGCGTAATCGACACAGAGATCGCGCACGGACAGGATGGGTTCGGTCATGCCTGGCCCCCTTGGTTGGAGGTGCGGTTGGTCAGGGCGGCCAGCACCTTGGCCGGCACGCGCAGGGT
Source organism: Niveispirillum sp. FG156 (assembly GCF_057809555.1). Classification (NCBI taxonomy): domain Bacteria; kingdom Pseudomonadati; phylum Pseudomonadota; class Alphaproteobacteria; order Rhodospirillales; family Azospirillaceae; genus Niveispirillum; species Niveispirillum sp. FG156. Next base: position 50,766 of record NZ_JBMDKE010000020.1, read on the forward strand.
GCGTAGGCGGGGATTGGCAATCTCATCCACCGCAAAATTGATCAAGGACAGGCCCGACCCGAACAGGACCAGTGCCAGACAGGGCGCCGCCATTTCCCACCACGCCCCGACCTGCAGGGCGGACGTGGATTGGGCGTGATAGAGCATGGTGCCCCAGGACACGACCATCGGGTCGCCCAACCCTAAGAACTCCATCGTCGCTTCCGTGATCACCGAATAAAGGATGGAACCGATGAAGTTGAAGCCGATGATGGAGATCAGGTTGGGCAGTAGTTCCACCGCAATGATCCGCCATGCCGGCTCGCCCAGCATCTCGGCCGCCAGGATATAGTCGCGCTGCCGCAGGGACAGGGTCTGGGCGCGGGTCACACGCGCCCCCCATCCCCAAGAGGTCAACCCGATGATCAGGGCGATGACGAACGGCCCCGTTTGTCCGATGAAGGCGGCCAGCACCAGCATCAAAGGCAGGTTGGGAATGACCAGGGAGATGTTGGTGAACAGGTTCAACACCTCATCCACCTTGCCGCCGAAATAGCCGGCGGTGACGCCGATGGCGGTGCCCAGCACCGTGACCAGCAGGCCGGCGGCAAAGCCGACAATCAGGCTGGTCTGCGTGCCATGAATGGTCTGGGACAGGACATCGCGGCCCATGCGGGTGGCGCCCATGACATGGTCGATGCCGGGCGCCTCATGCGGGCTGGCCACCCGCTGGTTGATGTCGAACGGCGCCACCAGGGGGGCGGCGAGCGCGATCAGGATAAAGAAGGCCACGATGGCAGCGCCGATGGCGGCCTTCCGGTTGGCAAGCAGGATGTTGAGCAGGCCGCGCATGGATCAGCCCTTCCGCAGACGGGGGTCGAGGGCGACGTAAAGCACGTCGGCGATGAAATTGGCTGTCAGCATGGCCAGCGTCATGATCAGCAGCTGACCCTGGATCAGCGGGTAATCGCGCGCCGTGATCCCCTGGAACAGGGTGTAGCCCAGGCCCGGATAGTTGAAGACCACCTCCGTCACCAGCGCGCCGCCGAAGGAGGCACCGAGCGTCATGGCAAAGCTGGTGACCGTGGGCAGTAGGGCGTTGCGTGCGGCATAGGCCATGCGCAGGCGGCGGTCGGACAGGCCCTTGGCCGTGCCCAGCACGATGTAATCCTCGCCCAGCAGGTTGATCATGCTGTTGCGCATGGTGATCAGGTAGCCGCCGACCTGCGCCAGGGCCATGGTCACGATGGGCAGAAAGGCGTGTTTAAAGATTGAGCAGAAGAATTCCAGGGTGAAGCCGGGATCGATCTCCGGCTCATACGCGTACCCGGTCGGGAAGACCGGCCAGTGGATGGCGAAGACGAACAAGGCCAGCAGTGAGGTGACCAGCGGCGGCATGGCCTGCATCATCAGGGCGATGGGCGCGCCGATACTGTCGAACGACCCGCCGCGCCGCCAGGCGGCCAGAATGCCGGCCAGCGACCCGATGGCAAAGGCGATCAGCGAGGAGGTAAGCACCAGCATCAAGGTCCAGGGCAGAGCCCGCAACAGCACCTCATTCACCGTCAGCGGGTGGAACTTCACCGACAGGCCCAGGTCCCAGGTGAACACGCTTTTCAGGTACGTGACGAACTGTGCCGGCCAGGGCTGGTCGATGAAGCCGAAGGTCTCCTTCAGCGCGGCCAGCGCCTCGGGCGGCAGGGTGCCGCCCGCCTGGGCGAACATGATGTCGACCGGATTACCGGGCATCAGACGCGGGATCAGGAAATTGAACGTCGCGGCGACAATGAAGGCGGCGACATAGAATCCGACCCGGCGGAGAAGGAAGGCCATGGGGGGTCCTCTCCCGAAACCGAAGATCTGAAGGAAAACAGGTTGTGGTGTGGTTCGATGAGGGGCGATGGCCCCTATGGATCAGCCGCCGCCATTCACCGGCTCCAGCGCCAGCAGATGCAGCAGCCGTTCCGGCGTGCCATCGAACACATCGGGCCGGGCCACCGGATTATCGGCGTTGAACCAGCCCTTGAAGCGTTTTGTGTTGTACTCGTACCAGATCGGATTGCTGAACAGCGGCACATAGGGCGTGTTGGCGGCCAGGATCATCTGCACCTTATCCATGGCCCGGCGCTGTTCATCCGGGTCGATGGTGGCGACAAAGGCATCCAGGGCGGCGTTCAGTTCCGGATTGTTGAACCGCGTCGGCGCGGTCCGCGTCTTGCCGGAGAAACGGGCATGGAAGCCGGTGTCGAAGGACCGGTGCGGCGTCTCACCCGTGAAATAGCCATTGATAGCCATGTCGTAATCGCCCTGGATCAGCTTCTGCGCCCAGGAGGCGGGTTCGGGCGTGGAGACGCGGACATTGATGCCGATGGCGTTCAGCCCCTCCACCACCAGCTGGGTGGTGTTGACCCAGTCGGTCCAGCCATTGGGGGCCAGGATGTCGAAGCGGATGGGCTTGCCATCGGGATTATCGACATAGCCGTCGCCATCCACGTCGCGAAAGCCGCTTTCGGCCAGCAGCGCGCGGGCGCCATCCTTGTCGTACTTCGCGAACTTGCCGAATTGGCGTTCGGCATCCTGGTTCACCCAGTCCTGGTATAGACGGCCCAGGCCCGACGCATATTCGTTGACGATGGGATAGCCATAGCCCGCGATATCCACGATGGCGCGGCGGTCCATTGCCATGCTGACGGCCCGCCGGAAATTCACATTGCGGAAGGCGGCGCGGTTGCCCGGATTGGGGCTGTCGAAATTGAAATTCACGGCGACCGTACCGCCGGGCGGGAACCAGTAGCGGTGATGCACGGGATCGGCGGCGACATAGGTGCGCTCAATATCCGGCATGAAGGCGCCGAACCAGTCCAGCTTGCCATTGCGGGCGGCGGCCAGAAGCTGTTCGTTGTTGCCGATCTGCGGGAAGGACAGGCAGTCAACCTTCAGGCTGGCCGCATCCCAGTAATGGGGGTTCCGGCACTGCACATAAAGCTGGTTGGTGAAGCGCCGCACCTCCGTCATCGGGCCGGTGCCCACGGGATCGGGGTTGGTGAAGGTGACGGGGTCCGCCACCTTCGACCAGACATGCTTGGGCACCACGGGGATGCGGGCCAGTTCGAACAGGCTGTTGGCGTTCACGCGCTTCAGCGTGAAGATCACGGTATGGGCATCCGGTGCCTCCACGGCGGCCAGCCGTTCCCAGATATCCAGCGTGTCCAGCGCCTTGAAGCGCTTGAACATCTCATACGTGAAGACGACATCCTGCGCCGTGAAGGGCTGTCCATCGGACCAGAGCACGCCGTCACGCAGCGTGAAGGTCAGCTTCAACAGGTCCTTGGAGAAATCGTACCCCGTCGCCAGCCGATAATGCGGGCGGCCATTATGGAGGGTGTTGAAGATGATCAGGGGTTCGTAGGCGAATTCCCGCGCGCTGTAGAGACGCGTGGTTTCGTTATACGGGTTGAAGTTGCGCACCCAGCCGGTGGAGAAATTGGCCACGACCGTCAGCGTGGACGGGTTGTCCAGCGGGGCGGCCTGGGCCATCGCCTCTGTTGTGCCCGCTGCGGCTGGCAGCAGTGCCGCCAGCGCGGCAAGGTTGCGGAAGAACTTCATCCCGTTGACCCCTGTTGTCCCGGCCGGCCCCCTTGTTTCGGGCCTGTTCCGTTTGCACGACTGTCGGGCAGACATACCCGGCAGGGCTACACTCAACTTCGTTGATTTCGTCGTTCACCGCCATTATCGGCGGGGATTTTGCTGCAAATGGACGGATTGTTACCCGAAATTTTGTGTGTGTTGAATATTTCAATCCAGAATGGGAGCGGTGGCGATCTTCTCTTTTCGTCATCCCGGCGAAAGCCGGGACCCAGCGTAGAGCGGCGTCTGCCGCGATAAGAGTCATGTCGGCGCTGACCGCGCCTCACGCTGAGTCCCGGCTTCCGCCGGGTTGACGTTAGGGATTATCGGGCTTCACCCAACAGCATCCGGATCTCTTCCAGCGCCGCGTCGACATCAACCATGGCGCCAGGCGGCGGCAGGTGGCGGGAGAGGCGCGCGGCGGCAGCATTGGTCAGCGGCTTCACGGAGGCGGCAATGGGGGTCCATTCATCCACGTCGCCATGGCTGGACAGGACGATATCCACACCCGCCCCCTGCACCGCGGCGGCCCGTTCGGCCAGGGTTCCCCCTAAGCTTTCCATATAGATGCAGTCGGAGATCAGGACGCCGTCAAAGCCGATCCGGTCGCGGATGATCGTCTGTACCGCATCCTTTGAAATGGTGGCGGGGTTCTGCGCATCGACGCCCGTATAGACGACATGGGCGACCATGGCCCAGGGGGCCGTGCGATTCAGGCGGGCAAAGGGCAGGAAATCGGTACGGTCCAGCTCCGACAGGTCGGTATCGACAAAGGGCCGATCCTTGTGGCTGTCGACCAGGGCGCGGCCATGTCCGGGGATATGCTTGATGATGGGCGTGACGCCCACCGATGCCATGCCATCCATGAAGGCGCGGGCCAGAATGGTCACCACCTCCGGGTCGCTGCCAAAGGCGCGTTCGCCGATGACGGGGTCGGCACCGGCCACCGGCACATCGGCCAGCGGCGCGCAATCGACCGTAACCCCATGCTGGCGCAGCAGGCTGCCGATGGCGGCCCCGTTCAGACGGGTGGCGCGCAGGCCCGCCAGCGCGTCCTTTGCATAGAGACGGCCAAAGGCGGCGGGGGCGGGGAAGGCGGGCCAGACGGGCGGTTCCATCCGCTGATGCTCGCCACCTTCGAAATCGATCAGGATGGGGGCATCTTCGCGGCCCACGGCATTGCGGAAATCATCGCACAGACGGCGCACCTGATCCGGGCTTTCGCAATTTCGCTTGAACAGGATCAGGCCCAGCGGGTTCGCGTCGCGGTAGAATGCCTTCTGATCGGCGTTCAGAACCGGATCGGGGGCGCCAAAAATGACGGCCAGGGGCCGCGACGGGGCGAAGGAAGCCATGATGCCATGCCTTGCGGTGATGTCCGGGGAAGGGGCCCTGGCCGCGACTGTTGCGCGGAAATCCCAGGCTCCGCGCAAAGCCTTGATACGCCCCACCGATCCGATCAAGCCCTCCTTGCCGGATCAACGAAATTGACGGTATGGTGACGGGCATGTGCGGGGGATGCGCTATAAGTCCCTGGTGAACACACCGAAACCATAGAACAGCACAATGCGCGGTAAAGACGCCAGGGGGCATGCAAGGTGGGATTTTCCAGACCCGATGTAAAGGCGGCCCTCAAACTTGGCGGACCCCTTGTCGCTGTGCTGGTGGCCGCGCTGTTTTTCCTGTCCCTGGCCGTGGATGACAAGGTCGATATTCAGATCGACAATGCCAACCGCAGCGTTGAACGGGAATTGACGACGCTGGTCCAGAATGCCCGCAGCCAAAGCTCGGCCTTCGCTTCCACCAGTTTCATCGGCTATTCGGTCGGTCGCTATTACGGCTTTGCCTCGGCCTTTCAACAGATCTCGCCCGATCCGGAACGGGCGGCGGCCATCCTGCGCGCGACATATCCGCCAGGGGACGCGCCGCCATCGGAAATTCCGGCGGCGCTAACGGCCTATGCCGCTGTTCATGACCGGTTCCATGCCAGTTTCCGCGATCTTCTGGCCTCCACCGTCTTTGACGATCTCTACCTGATCGACCGGTTCGGGCGCGTTGTCTATTCCTTGCGCAAGGATGCTGCCTTCGGCGCCGATCTGGCCGCCGCGCGTCAGCGGGAATCGGCGTTGGGCACGCTGTTCCGGGAGGTGATGGGCCGGTTGCCGCAGGCACAGACGCCCGAACAGGTCATGGTGCTGACCCAGCCCCTGCCGCTGGATCAGGGGCATGGCATGCTGCTGGGCCGGCCCGTGGTGCGGCATGGCACCGTCGAAGGCGTCGTCGTCTTCCGTGTTCCCATCGGCAAGGTTCAGGAGCGGCTGGCCCGCCTGACCCAGGACGGGATCGGATTCGCCCTGCTGGATGGTGCCGGCAATATGGTGACCAGCGCGCCTGCCGGGGAACAGCTGAAAGGCTGGGCCCGGCAGGAGGCGCGCGTTCTGGAAGATGGCGGCTGGCGCTATGTCGTGCTGTCCGACGCGGCCAAACTGGCGGGCGGACTCAACTATATAAGGTGGCTGCTGCTGCTGGCCGGCTTTGTCGCCATCACCTTGTTCATGAAGGCTTTTCGGGAACCGGCCCCGGCCACGGATGCCGGGGGCTTCGTGCCGGTCGGTCCATCCGCCCCGCTGGATGTGGCGCCGCCCGTGCCCGTACCCGCCGCTCCCGCTGAACGGCCAGAAACCCCGGTAGCCCCATCCCCGCCGGTCGCCGCCCCCGTGGCGGAGGAACCCGAGCATCATGATCACGCGGATGAGGGCGATCATGCCGCCGCCCTGGACGCCGACGAAGGCTATCGCCGCTGTCTGGTCGATGTCATGACGCTGGCCCTTGATTACTGGCAGAAGGCCAAGCGCAAGGGGAAGATTGAGCTGGCGGAGGAAAGCGGGCTGTGGCGTGTCTATATGGACCGGTCATCGTTGCAGACCCGCACGCTGGATAAATATCTGCTGGTTGAGACGCTGCCCCGCAACCCGCGCTGGCGTGATGTGGTGCGCACCGCCGAATATGTGCTGCGCCATTGTGGGGAGCCGCAGGGTGAACGCGAGACGCTGTCGGTAGCGCTGGGCCGCCTGAAACAACATTTGCGTCAGGCCGAGAGGGTCTGATCCACCGGTTACGTCCCCAGGGAGCCGAACAGAATGTCCCGCCCGCCGATTTCCAAGATTCTGTACCCCAAGGATCCCTATGAAGGGTTCGATTATCAGGCCTATCCCCTTGATATCCAAGGGTGGGGGGCGGAGAATCTATTGTTCCAGCATCTGATCGTCACGCACCGGCCCCAGACCATTATCGAGGTCGGTACCTGGAAGGGGCGGTCCGCTGTCACCATGGCGGGATTCCTGAAGCAGTTGGGCATTCAGGGAGAGATTGTTTGTGTGGATACGTTCCTGGGCTCTGTCGAGCTATGGAGCCACCCGGTATGGTATGAAATGCTCAATCATAAGCATGGGTACCCGACGCTTTATTATCAGTTTCTGGCGAATGTCTGCCATATGGGTTTCCAGGATTACATCACCCCCTTCCCGATCAGTAGTGATGCGGCTGTCCAGTATTTGAAGCAGAAGGGTGTTCAGGCCGATCTGATCTATATCGATGCGGGCCACAGCTATAAAGAGGCGTTCAACGATATCGATCAGTACTGGCCCCTTGTGCGTCCGGGTGGCATTTTGCTGGGGGATGATTTTATAGCGCCCGAGGTTTATCGCGCCGTTATCGACTTCGCCAAGATCAACGTCCTGCCGCTGCAGTACTATCAGGAAAAGTATTTTTTCACCAAAGTCTGACCGTGGCGCACCGGCAGGTTGCCGCCCCGATTTGTCAGCCTATTCGTGAAGGTCGCCCCATATGTCCCGGCCCCCAATCTCCCAACTGATTCACGCCCTCGACCCCTATGATGGCTTCGACTATCAGGCCTACCCCGAGGACGTTCAGGGGTGGGGGGAGATCAGCGAGATTTTTGCCCACGCCATCATCACCTATCGTCCCAAAACCATTCTGGAGGTTGGGACGTGGAAGGGGAGAACCGCGATATCGATGGCCACCATCCTGAAACATTTGGGAATGGAAGGCGAGATTATCTGCATCGATACGTTTCTGGGCTCAATCGAACATTGGCTCGATCCCATGTATCTGAAGATGCTTAATCAAAAGAATGGTTATCCAACCCTTTACTATCAATTCCTTGCCAATGTCTGCCACACGGGCAATCAGAAGATCATCACGCCGTTCCCGACCACCAGCGACAATGCAGCCCAATTCTTTGTCCATAAGGGCATCCAGGTGGACATGGTTTATATCGATGCGGGGCACAGCTACGACGACGTGCTGCGTGATCTGAACCATTATTGGCCATTGATCAGGCAGGGTGGCGTCCTTGTTGGGGATGATTTCAGCGACGATTGGCCCGGCGTCATCCAGGCGGTAATCGATTTTGCCAAGGCAAACGCGCTGCCACTGCGGCGTTACAAGGATAAGTACATGTTCCCGAAATGACCCCAGGCCGTCCTCCCGGCTTGCCATGTCGGGACGAATGATTGGCCGCAACTGGGTCGAATCGAGCTACAGGGTGTAATGTTACAGTTTTTGATGGCGTTTAGAAACAAAATTCCGTCTTTTTCCGTCATTTTCGGCGTTCTGCCGGAACCGACCTTTCGGAAATCCCGCATTCCGCTTTCCTGAAGCCCACCAGCCGGGAGCAACCCGACGCGTTCGGGGACCCCGCAACGGAAATCGTGCCAGCGACAGCGCCAAGGCACGGGGAACAGGGCTTACGAGGAGGCAAAGGTCATGCAGTTCAAGAAAATGCTCATGCGGGGTACCGCCAGCGCGATCGCCATGATGGCCATCGCTGCGACGGCGCAGGCGCAGAGCGCTCCGGCGGCGGAAGGCACGCTGGACGAGATCGTCGTTACCGGCATCCGCGCCAGTCTGGTGCAGTCGATCAATACCAAGCGTTTCGCCGACGCCATCGTCGACGCCATCTCCGCCGAGGATATCGGCAAGTTCCCCGATAAGAACGTCGCTGAATCGCTGTCCCACCTGCCAGGCGTGCAGATCGACCGTGATTTCGGTGAAGGCGAGCGTGTGGCCATCCGTGGCACCGACCCGGCCCTGAACCGCACCCTGCTGAATGGCCAGACCGTTGCCTCGACCGACTGGTTCATCCTGGATGCGCCGGGCCGTACCTTCAACTATTCCATGCTGCCGCCCGAAGTGGTGGGCCAGCTGGAAGTCTACAAGTCGCCGGAAGCCCGCATCGACGAAGGCTCCATCGGCGGCACCGTGATCCTGCATACCCGCCGTCCGCTGGACCTGAAGCCGCTGGCCATCAATGCCTCGCTGGAATACGGCTATAATGACCGTGCCAAGGAGGGTTCGCCCAACGCATCCGGTCTGATCTCCTGGTCCAATGATGCCTCCACGTTTGGCATCCTGGCCTCGGTCACGCACCAGGAGCAGGACCTGCGCCGCGATGGCTTCGAGAGCTTGGGCTATCCGACCGTGACGCTGGCCAACGGCACCAAGGCGATCATGCCCAACGTGATCAACGCCGCCCTGTTCAAGCAGAAGCGCGAGCGCACCGGCGGCACGCTGGCCATCCAGGCCAAGCCCAGCGACAACCTGGAAATCAATGCCACCGGCCTTTACATGAAGGGCAAATACGACAACCTCAACCAGAGCCGGTACTACTTCAACAATTTCCGCGGGCTCCCGAATAATGCCGTCGTCAAGGATGGCGTCGTCGTCAGCGGTTCCTACACCAATGCCGGCACGCCGACGGCCGGTCTGATGCTGCTGGACGCCATCGCGCGTGAAAGCACCATCGAGACCTATGCCACCGACCTGAAGGTCGATTATACGGGCGACGCGCTGAAGGCCAGCTTCCAGGGTGGCTATACCAAGTCCACCGGCGGCACCAAGCAGCAGTTCCTGGGTGAGTTCGAGCAGCTCACCGGCTACAGCTTCGACATTTCCGGCGCCAATGGCCTGGCCTCGGTCACCCCGCAGATCGCATCGACCAGCAACCAGGGCTCCACGCTGGGCTTCGCCCAGCTGCGCCAGCAGCCGACCGCCGACGAAGAGACCTATGCCCAGGCCGACTTCACCCGCGACCTGGAACTGGGACTGCTGTCGAACGTGAAGTTCGGCGTGAAGTACCGCACGCATGAAACCAGCCAGGACGCCAAGCTGCGCCGCGTCGTGGGCGGTGCCGCCCCGCAGGATGGCTTCGTCGATGGCAGCACGCCGGGCAACTTCCTCAGCGGTTTCAACGTCAATGACACGCTGAAGAACTGGAACCAGATCGGCAGCGACAAGCTGAAGACATGGTTCCTGGGCCGTCCGGCGTCGGGCTATGTCGACAGCGCCTATTTCGACTATCTGCCCTCGCAGTTCAAGGTGTCGGAAGACATCTGGGCCGGCTATGCCCAGCTGGGCTTCGAGGCAGACGGTTTCCGCGGCAATGCCGGTGTCCGTTACGTCCATACCGACCAGACCTCCGAAGGCCGCCGCGACCGTCTGGGCGGTCAGTTCGGTCCGCCGGTGGCCCCGGCCTCGCAGATCGAAGCGATCAAGCTCAACAAGTCCTATGATGACTTCCTGCCCAACATCAACCTGACCTTCGATCTGGACCCCAAGACGGTTCTGCGCCTGTCCGGCTCGCGAGTCATGGCGCGTGCCAACTACGCCGACCTGTCCACCTTCCTGGAAACCAACAACACCCTGCACACGGCCAATGGCGGCAATCCGAACCTGGACCCGTACCGCGCCAACAATTTCGACGCCTCGATCGAATATTATCTCGACAAGGTGTCGCTGCTGTCGGCCACGCTGTTCTACAAGGATATCGGTTCCTACATCTATCGTGCCACGGGCACGGAGATGCTGATCAACACCGATACCAATCCGCTGACCAACCCCGGCGGCACCACCGTTCCGCAGGCCTTTGAGGTCAGCCGTCCGCGCAATGGCGGTTCGGCGGAGATCAAGGGCATCGAACTGGCCTATCGCGGCGACGTTTACGAGAATTTCGGTATCGAAGCCTCGTACACCTATGCCGACAGCGAGACGGCTGACGCCTCCGTGGCCCTGCCGTTCAGCTCCAAGCATTCCTTCACGCTGACGCCTTACTATGAAGACGAGATGTTCAGCGCGCGGGTCACTTACAGCTATCGTTCCAAGTATTTCCGCGAGGTCAATCGCGCCACGTCGGTGATTAATGACAGCTATAACCAGCTGGACGCATCGCTGACCGTGAACCTGACCGAGCAGGTCGCCGTCACGGCCCAGGCACAGAACCTGCTGGACGAGATGCAGTATCAGTATGTCGGCAGCAAGAACGTTCCGTTCGCCGCCTACAAGAACGGCCGCCGCTTCTTCGGTGGCGTCCGCTTCTCCTACTAAGTGTTTTTGTGAGGAGGGGGCCTCCGGGTTTCGCGGCCCCCTTCGGTTCCTCTCTCCCTTATGAGGTATCTCCCGACTTGTCCCGGCCATCCGCAAGGGTGGTCGGGTTTTTGTCGTTGGGAGTGGAGTTGCCCTCACCCTCCCAAGCCTTGGCAGGCTTGGGCCCCTCCCTCTCCCACGTTCGTGGGCGAGGGGCGAAATTCTACCCTCGCTCGCTTGCGGGAGAGGGAGGGGCCCGAACGCGTCAGCGTTGGGGAGGGTGAGGGAGCCACGCTAACCCTCAGTGCGACCCCCCCTCCAGATACGCCGCCCGCACCTCCGGGTTGGCCAGCAACTCCGCCCCGCCGCCTTCCAGCACCACCTGACCCTGGGCCAGCACATAGGCGCGGTGGGCCAGTTTCAGGGCGTGGTAGGCGTTCTGTTCGACCAGCAGGATGGTCATGCCGCGCGTCTTGTTCAGGTCGGCGATGACATCGAAGATGCGGCGGATGATCAGGGGGGCCAGACCCAGCGACGGTTCATCCAGCAGCAGCAGGCGCGGCCGGCTCATCAACGCGCGGGAGATGGCCAGCATCTGCTGTTCCCCACCCGACAATGTGCCCGCCCGCTGATCCCGGCGCTTGGCCAGGATGGGGAACAGGTCCAGGCACCAGGCGGCGTCTTCGTCGAAATGCTCAGGCTTGCCCAGGGTGGCACCCAGTTGCAGGTTCTCGAACACCGTCATGCGTGGGAAAATACGCCGCCCCTCCGGCACCTGCGCGATGCCCAGCTTCGCCGTCTCATGCGGGGGCAGATCATTGATGATCTGACCGTCGAAGATGATGCTGCCCGATGCCGGTTTCGGCTGACCACAGATGGTCATCAGCAGGGTGGATTTGCCAGCACCATTGGCACCGATCAGGGTGACGATCTCCCCCTGATCGACATGCACATCGACGCCGCGCAGCGCCTCGATAGGGCCGTAATTGGTACGGACCCCTGTCAGTTGCAGCAGGCTCATGCCCGGCCTCCTTCCTGTCCGGCCACGTCCTCGGCGACGATGGCGGGCAGTTCCTCTTCATCCGGCTCGCCCAGATAGGCCTTGATCACGCGCTCATCGCTGCGGATCTGTTCTGGCGTGCCCTCGGCGATCTTGCGGCCATATTCGACCACATGGATGCGGTCGGAGATGCCCATGACCAGCCCCATATCATGTTCGATCAGCAGGATGCCGATCCCGAACTGTTCGCGGATGCCCTGGAGCAGCTCCCCCAGCACGCCCGTTTCCTTGGGGTTCAGGCCAGCAGCGGGTTCGTCCAGGCACAGCAGCAGCGGGTTGGTGTTCATGGCGCGGGCGATTTCCACCCGGCGCTGAACGCCATAGGAAAGGTTGCCCGCCTCCTCATCCGCGACCGATGTCAGGTCCAGGCGTTCGATCCAGAAACGGGCGCGGTCGATGGCTTCCTTTTCCGCCGCACGCCAGCCCTTCAGGCCGATCAGGCCCGCCACCCCGAACGCCGCCTTCTTCATCAGCCCCACATGCTGGGCCACCAACAGGTTTTCCAGCACGGTCATGCGCGGGAACAGGCGGATATTCTGAAAGGTACGAACCACGCCGTGACGCGACACCTGATAGCCCGGCAGGGACTGCAGCGATACGGGCGCATGGTCCGGGCGGTTCAGGGTCAGTTCGCCCGATGTCGGCTTATAAAAGCCGGTCAGGCAGTTGAAGATCGTGGTCTTGCCCGCCCCGTTGGGGCCGATCAGGGCCGTGATCTTGTTGGTTTCAGCCGTCAGGTTGACGCCATCGACGGCCACCAGACCGCCGAAACGCATGGTCAGGCCCGTGACGGACAGCAAAGGCGCGTTCATGCCGCGTCTCCCTTCTGGCTGGACAGGCGGATGGTGGGCACGCGCTGTGACAGCAATCCGCCGGGACGCCAGACCATAATGGCGATCATGGCAATGCCGAACACGATCATGCGGAAATCAGCAAACTCACGGCCCACTTCCGGCAGCAGCACGATAAACAGGGCCGCGATGACCACACCGATCTGGCTGCCCAACCCGCCCAGCACCACAATGGCCAGGATCAGGGCGCTTTCCATGAAGGTGAAGCTTTCCGGGGACACGAAGCCCTGGCGGGCCGCGAAGAAGCAACCGGCAAAACCGCCCAACATGCCGCCGACCGCATAGGCCGACACTTTGGAGGCCACCGGATTGATGCCGAGCGAGCGACAGGCGATCTCATCCTCGCGCAGCGCTTCCCAGGCGCGACCGATGGGCAGGGCACGCAGACGCTTGATCACCCAGGCGGCGGCCAGCACCAGCGTCAGCGCGATCATGTAAAGAAACATCAGCCGGTGTTCGGTGGCGAAGCTGATGCCGGTCACTTCGTGGAAGCTGATCAGGCCGTCGGGCGGGCGCCTGTCGAAGGACAGGCCGAACAGCGAGGGGCGGGGAATGCCGGAAATGCCGGCGGGACCCCCGGTGAAGCTCTGCCAGTTCAGGATGACGATGCGGGTGATCTCGCCAAAACCCAGGGTGACGATGGCCAGATAATCACCGCGCAGGCGCAAGATGGGCATCGACAGCAGGGCCCCGAACAGGGCCGCGATCAAACCCGACAGCGGCAGGCAGACCCAGAAGCCCCAGCCGAGCGTCGTGGACAGGATGGCGAAACTGTAGGCGCCGATGGCGTAGAAGGCGACGAAGCCCAGGTCCAGCAAGCCCGCCAGACCGACCGTGACATTCAGACCCATGCCCAGCAGCACATAGATCAGCACGGTGGTCCCGACATCCATGATGTAGCGGTCGGAAAAGGGCATGAAGGGCAGGGTGATGGCGAACAGGGTGATGCCGATGGCGAAGCCCTTGGAGAGCTTTGCGGTCAGGGCGTCGTCACGCTTGGGCTTTGTTCCGGCGGCCAGTTTCGGTTTGGCGGCACGCCGCGCGGCCAGTGCGTCGCGCACCAGCGCCATGGCAAGACTGCCGCCCAGCACGATCAGGCCGGACCAGAAGACCCAGGGCCAGCGGGTCTGCACCACCAGCCCCTGATCGGTGGAAACGGTGTACAGGCCGATGAAGGGTACGGCCAGGACCATGGCGACAAGGCCGGCGATGATGCTGGTCTTCAGATGGTTTTGGATCGGGGTGGCCATGGCTCACACCTTCTCGATATCGGGGCGGCCCAGCAGGCCCGTGGGCCGGAAGACCAGCACCAGGATCAGCACGGAGAAGGAGGCGACATCCTTATAGGCACCAGACACATAGCCGGTGAAGAACGCCTCGATCAGGCCGATCAGCAACCCGCCCAGCATGGCGCCCGGCAGGCTGCCGATGCCGCCCAGCACGGCGGCGGTGAAGGCCTTCATGCCCGCCAGGAAGCCGATATAGAAGTCGATCACCCCGTAATACATGGTGACCAGCACCCCGGCGACGGCGGCGAGCGCCGCGCCCATGACGAAGGTCAGGCTGATGGTGCGATCGACATTGATGCCCAGCAGGCCCGCCATGGTGCGGTCCTGCTCGCACGCGCGCTGTGCCCGGCCAAGGGCGGTGCGGTTGATCATCTGCGTGAAGCCCAGCATAAGGGCCACGGTCAGCAGGATGATGAACAGCTGAATGTAGGAGACGTTCACCGCGAACCCATCGCCCTGCCACAGCGTCACGCCGCCATTCATGACAGGGGCCAGCGGCTTGGGCCGCGCACCCTGCGTCTGCATGACGTAGTTCTGAAGCAGGATCGACATGCCGATGGCGCTGATCAGCGGCGCCAGTTTCGGTGCGCCGCGCAGGGGCCGATAGGCCACCCGTTCCACCGTCCAGCCATAGGCGGCGGTAAAGGCGATGGCCATGACCAGCACCAGCAGCAGCGCCAGCGGCACCGACGTCACCCCGGCCGCCGCCAGGATGGAGAAGGTGGTGACCGCCACAAAGGCGCCGATCATATAGATCTCGCCATGGGCGAAATTGATCATGCGGATGATGCCGTACACCATCGTGTATCCGATGGCGATCAACCCATAAATGGCCCCCAGTGCCAGGCCATTGATGAGGTATTGGAGAAACGTCCCCAGCGCTGACGCGTCCATGTGCCCCCAGTCCGAATTGGCCGGCTGCCCCTTTCTCTTTGGTGGGGCTTGCACCGGCGAAGGTGCGCCACCGTAACGGAAGGGGGCGGGGGGCAGCAAGGGTGCTTGGGGGGATTTGTGCGCGGGTGCGTGGTTCCCTCACCCTCCCAAGCCTTGGCAGGCTTGGGCCCCTCCCTCTCCCACCTTCGTGGGCGAGGGGAGAAGTTTGGCCCCTCGCCCGCTTGCGGGAGAGGGAGGGGCCCGAACGCGCCAGCGTTTGGGAGGGTGAGGGAGCGTCACCCCTTAAGAACTCAACCCCTCCTCATGCACCCGCAGATGCAGCAGGGCCAAATCCAGTAGCGGCGTCGCCGCGCCATGCGCCCGCGCCCGTGCCGCCATATGGCCCAGGATATGCTCGGCTTCTGTCCGGCCACCCTTGGCCACGTCGCGGGCCATGGAGGCGTTGACCTTGCTGCCGGCATCCACGATCTGCGCGCCATATTCATCCAGCAGGGCAGGGCGGGGCGCGTACCCTTCTGCGGTAGCCACGGCGGCGCATTCGGCCAGCAGCGCCTTCATGAAATCCGTTCCTCCCGGCTGCCGGTTGATGGCCCCGACGGAGCCGCGCATCAGGCAGGTGGAACCGGCCAGCGTGGCCAGGAAGAAATATTTCTCCCACAGGTCCAGCATGATGGTGTCGGACACATGCCAGTCCACGCAGGTAGGGCGGAAAGCATCGGCCAGCGCGGTGACCGTCGCCTGTTGCGCCGCATGCCGGGCGCCGAAAACCAATTTATGGATGGTGGACAGGTGGTGGACGGTGCCCTGTTCGTCCAGCGTGATCGGCATATGGCACAGCCCGCCCATCACCCGTTCGCGCCCGAAGGCCGCATCCAGCGCCTCCATGTGACGAACCCCGTTCAGTAGCGGCATCAGGATGCTGTCGGGGCCCATCGCGGGCATGACGCTGTCGATGGCGGCGTCCATGTCCCAGGCCTTGCAGGTCAGGATCACCAGATCATAGGGCTTGCGCGCCTTGGTCACGGTCTGGGCCGGCACGCGGATATTGCCATGCGGGCTTTCCACCCGCAGCCAGTTCTCCATCAACTGCGCCTGGCGCCGGGGGCGCACCAGGAACGTGACATTGGCCCCGGCTTCCATCAGCCGCCCGCCGAAATAGCCGCCGACCCCGCCTGCGCCTAAAAACAGGATACGCATCGCTTTCTCCCCGCACATCTGCGGCGCCTTCATACCATCCGCATCGCCATCGATTCGACGGAAAATCGAGTGATATCAGGCATGGGCTGTCCTTATGGTCTGATTTTCCGCTTACCTGAATAAAGCGGCTGACAGGCCAGTCCCCGGTCCCGCGATGGTGTGTGAAGACTTTCAAGCTAAAGGGATTGTCATATCCAAGCACATGAAGGCAGACTATCCTCCGAAGATGCGTGAAGGTTTCGGCCATGGGCCGGCTTTGCGCGCCGTTGGGGCATCCAAGGCATGGGCGATGGGGACCCGGCGGCGGATTTTGGTGCTAAGGTGTGGATGAAAGCGACGTTACCGCCTGAACAGGCCGAGACGGACATCCTGCCGGAAAGCGGGACGGCGGAGACGGCTGCGGTGGCGCGCGTGCCGCTGCGTAAACGCTTGTCTTTCAAGCAGGCGCGCAACACCGCACTGGTCACCCTGATGCTGGGTCTGGTCCTGTCCACGGCCCAGATCACCATCGACCTTCTAGACATGGAACGGCAGTCCGACCAGCTGGTTCGCCAGGTCCTGTCGATCATGCGCGAGGCGGCGGCGGAGAGCGCCTATTCCTTCGACCAGGCGCTGGCCGACCGCGTCGTCACCGGTCTTTTCGAATATAAGCCCATCTACCGCGCCGTCATTCTGGAGGATTTCGGCAATCAGCTGGCCGCTCGTGAACGTCCCCAGGCGGAGGGGCAGCTGAAATGGCTGGCGGAGATGCTGCTGCCGGTGGAGAAGACCTACTCCATCCCGCTGGTGATCGAGCGGCATAACCAGAATGTCGGTGAACTGCGCGTCTCCATCGACCGGTTCCTGATTGCGCAGGAATTTTTCCGCCGGTCGGGCGTGGTTCTGTCCACGGGCATCATCTGGACGGTGGCTTTGGCCCTGATCCTGGTCGTGATGTTCTATTCCACCCTGACCAAGCCGTTCCTGCGCATGTCGTCGGCCATTGCGGAGATCAATCCGCAGCGCCCGGCCGACAAGCTTCTGTCCGTGCCCAAGCGGCATGAGGATGATGAACTGGGCCTGCTGGCCAAGACCATCAATGAGGTGCTGGTGCAGTTCGACCATTCGCTGGTCGAGCGGGTGCGCGCCGAACATGCGCTGCGGGAGCGTGAAACGCGCCTGTCCGGCATCATGGACAATGTCGCCGACGGCATCATCACCCTGGACGAGGATCTGCGCATCGAAACCATGAATAGCGCCGCCGAGGCGCTGTTCGGCTATGCCGATGGCGAGGCGGTGGGGCAGCCCTTCGTCACCCTGATCGAGGAGCGCGACTGGACCCGCGTGGCCGTGGCCCTGATGGCCTGTCTGCGCCGGTCGGAGGAGGAGCAGCGCCCCGACAATCGCGCCGAAATCCAGGGCCGCCGCCGCCAGGGCGAGGTCTTCGCCATGGCCTTCGGCGTCAGCCAGATGCGCCTAGGGGACCGCCGCACCGCCATCTGCGTGGTGCAGGACATCACGCAGCGCAAGCGTGCCGAACAGGCCCTGCGCGAGAGCGAGGAGCGGTTGAAGCTGGCCGTGCGCGCCACGCGGTCCGGCGTGTTCGACAATTCCTATACAAAGGGCACCTATTGGTGGTCGCCCGAATTCATCGAGATGCTGGGATATGACGCGGTCGACGCGATGTATGCCAACAAGCTGTTCGACGGGCTGCTGCATCCCGATGACAAGGACATGGCGCAGAACCAGATCGAGCGCTACCTGAACGGGGAGGTGGGCGATTACCTGTCGCTCTACCGCCTGCGCCACCGTGACGGGTCCTGGGTCTGGATCGAGGCGCGCGGTCAGGCCATCCGCGATGATAGCGGTCGCCCCCTGCGCTTCACGGGCACCATGACCGACGTATCGGACCGCAAGCGGTTCGAAGAACAGCTGATGTATGTCAGCACGCATGACCCGCTGACGGGCCTTCCCAACCGTACCCTGGTGCAGGACCGGTTGCAGCATGCCTTGGCCCATGCCGGGCGCAAGGGCACGGCGGTGGCCGTGCTGCTGCTGGACATTGACCGTTTCAAGCTGGTCAATGACAGTCTGGGCCATCAGGCGGGCGACAAGCTGCTGCGCGCCCTGGCGCAGCGGCTGGGTAGCTGCGTGCGGGCTGCCGATACGGTGGGCCGCTTGGGCGCGGATGAATTCCTGATCGTGGCGGAGGATCTGCCCGATCCGCAGATGGCAGCCCGCGTGGCGGAGACCATCCTGGTCAGCCTGTCGCGCCCCTTCGGCATCGACGGGCAGCAGCTGTTCGTCACCACTTCCATCGGTATCGCCCTGTTCCCGGGCGACGGGGCGGATTTCCATGCCCTGATGCGCGATGCCGACACGGCCATGCACAATGCCAAGGCGTCGGGCGGCAATGGCTACCGCTTCTTCACACCGGAAATGAACGAGGCGGCGGTGGCCCGCCTGTCACTGGAACATTCCCTGCGCGAGGCGCTGGAGCAGGGTCAGTTCTTCCTGCATTACCAGCCCAAGATCGCCATGGCCGACATGCGGGCCGTGGGCGTGGAAGCCCTGATCCGCTGGCAGCACCCGGAGATCGGCATGATCCCGCCGGGCAAGTTCATTCCGGTTGCGGAAGAAACCGGGCTGATCGTGCCGCTGGGCGAATGGGTCATGCGCGCCGCCCTGGCCCAGATCCAGGATTGGCGCCGGCGCGGCTTTGCGCCCATCCCGGTCGCGGTCAATGTCTCCGTCCGGCAGATCGCCACGCCGATGTTCGGCGAACGCGTCTTCGCGCTGTGCCAGGAATATGGCGTGCCGCCGGAACTGCTGGAGATCGAGATCACCGAAACGGCGATGATGTCCAACCTGGCCTATATCGCCGACACGCTGAACGAAATCCGGGGCCGGGGCATCCGAATCGCCATCGACGATTTCGGCACGGGCTATTCCTCGCTCTCCTATCTGCGCCGTCTGCCCATCACCACCTTGAAGGTGGACCGTTCCTTCGTCAGCGAGGCGCCGACCAATGCCGATACGGGCGCCATCGCCGCCACCATCATCGCCATGGGCCGCCAATTGGGCCTGAAGGTCGTGGCGGAGGGGATCGAGACAGAAGAGCAGCTTGAATTCCTGCGCCTGCATCATTGCGATGAGCTGCAGGGCTTCTTCTTCTCCCGACCGCTGCCGCCGGGCGATCTTGAAACCCGATTCTTGCAACCGGATGGTGTGCTGGAAGTTGCAGGTTGACGTAAACGTCACAAGGGGTTGAGAGGCATTTTCGCCATTCGCAAGTGCAAAATTACCCGTATCGCGGGAGCGTTGCCCAATAAACGGGCGTTTGACCGGAATGCCCCAAATCCGATCAAGCCATTGGAAACTGGACAAAAAATGTGTCTTTTTTGCCAGTCCGCGCATCAAACGACCCCGCCGGAGACATAACGCGCATAGAAGCCTTGACGTGCCCACATGGCGGCCTTTACGACAAGGTTACGCGAAATTCCCCCGGCTCCAAAAAAGGGGTCGGCCGCCGGCCCATAGCCGGGGAATGATAAGAATGGGATGCGAGGAGGAAACGCATGGCACGCAAATCGACGCCGCAGGTGCGCATGGACCGCCGGTTTTTGGCCGGGGTGAGTGCGGCGGCCATCCTGGCCCCGATGCTGGTGGTGGGCAGTGCCCAGGCCGTCAGCTTCAATCGGGGTGAGTTGAGCGGCAGCTTCGACACGACCCTGACCATGGGCGCCCTGTTCCGCGTCCAGGGCCGTGATCCGGACCTGATCGGCGTCGCCAATGGCGGTCGCGCCCATTCGATCAATGGCGACAATGGCAACCTGAACTATGACAAGGGTCTGGTGTCGCTCGCCGGTCGTGCCACGCACGAGCTGAAGCTGAGCTACGGCAACCTTGGTGCTTTTGTCCGTGGTACCTACTTCTATGACGTCGTGAACGCCAAGAAGTCGTCCACCAACGGTGCGCGCACTAACCGCTTCGCGTTCAATTCCGACACGACCGAACGCGTGGGTCGCGATTTTGACCTGCTGGACGCGTTCGTCTATGGCGATTTCGCGGTGGGCGACGGTTCCAACCTGTCAGTCCGCTTGGGCAAGCAGGTGCTGAGCTGGGGTGAGAGCACGTTCATTCAGAACGGCATCAACTCCATCAACCCGATCGACGTGTCCGCCCTGCGCGTGCCGGGGTCGGAGTTGAAGGAAGGGTTCCTGCCGGTTCCCATCGCCGACATCAACTTCTCGTTCAACGAAAACATCTCCCTGGAAGCCTTCTATCAGTTCAAGTGGGACAATACGGAGCCGGAAGCCTCGGGCTCCTTCTTCTCCACGAACGATGCGGCCTCTCCAGGCGGTGATCATCTGTTCATCGGCTTCGGCAACTACCTGTTCCGTGACGACCCGACCCAGGGTGCGGTGGCCGGTGGCAACGTCTTCCCCGTGGACCGTTACCCGAACCCG
Source organism: Niveispirillum sp. FG156 (assembly GCF_057809555.1). Classification (NCBI taxonomy): domain Bacteria; kingdom Pseudomonadati; phylum Pseudomonadota; class Alphaproteobacteria; order Rhodospirillales; family Azospirillaceae; genus Niveispirillum; species Niveispirillum sp. FG156. The sequence goes on from NZ_JBMDKE010000020.1 coordinate 71,494, forward strand.
CTGCTGAACGGGTTCCGTGGCGTGCAGTCGCTGACGCCGTTCGGCACCGTCGTGCCGCGCAGCAAGGATGATACGCCCAGCGACAATGGCCAGTACGGTCTGGCGCTGCGTATCTTTGCCGAAGAGCTGAACAACACCGAATTCGGCTTCTACTACACCAACCTGCATTCACGCGTGCCGGTGCTCAGCTCCATCGTCGGCAGCCTGTCGCAGTTCCAGGCCGACCCGTCCAACTTCACGCGCAATTCGTCCTACCGTGCTGAATATCCTGAGGATATCCAGCTGTTCGGCGCCAGCTTCAATACCACCATCCCGTTCGGCATCTCGCTTCAGGGCGAAATCAGCTTCCGCAAGGATCAGCCCTTGCAGCTGGATGACGTGGAACTGTTGCAGGCGACGCTGGCCGCGCCGTCCATCCTGGGCTCCATTTCCCAGGGGCAGACGGCAGGTGCCGCCGCCGGTCGCACGCAGGGCAGCGCCACCTTCAACAGCGCTGTGGCTGCCGCCATCGCCGGCAACCCGGCCCTGCGTCCCTTCACGGGCCTGACCTTCGAGCAGATCCAGGCGATCAACCCCACGGTTGCGGGCGCCATCAGCGCCGGTATCGCCGCCGCCCCCGGTTCGCCGGGCGGCACGCGTACCGCCTTTGAAACCGCCGGTGCCACCGCCGGTGCTGCCGCGGGTGCCAACCAGGCTGCCGCGGCCGCTGCAGGTCTGTTCAATACCAACCAGATCGTGAAGAAGATCGGCGTGATCCAGGGCACGACGGCCGCCGCCGTCACCGCCGATCTGGCCAACCGTTACTTCGGCAAGCGCATCCAGGGCTGGGAAGAGTTCGACGTCACCCAAGCCCAGATGACCGCCACCAAGGCGTTCGAGCGTGCGTTCGGCGCCGATCAGTGGGTGATGGTGGCCGAAGTGGGCGGCACCTGGATTTCCGACATGCCGGACAAGTCCGTGCTGCGTCTGGAAGGCCCGGGCACCGTCGTCGGCGGCAACCCGGTCTTTGTGGGCCGTGGCGGCATGGCCGATCTGGCCACTGACGGGTTCGCGGATGCCTTCTCCTGGGGGTACCGCGCGGCCCTGCGTTTCGATTATCTGAACGCACTGCCGGGCGTCAACCTGTACCCCTCCATCTCCTGGCAGCATGACGTCAACGGCACCACGCCGACGCCGCTGGGCAATTTCGTGGAAGGTCGCAAGGCTGTCAGCCTTGGTCTTCGCGCCCTGGTGCGTGAGACCATCACGATCGACCTTGCCTATTCCAACTTCTTCGGGGCCGGAAAGTTCAACCTGATCAACGATCGCGACTTTGTGTCGGCCAGCGTCAAGTACTCGTTCTGACGCCGCGAAACGACCAGATAAGAAGATAGCGATCGAGGAGGAAACGCATGTTCCGTATGAAATCTATTCTGCTGGGGGGCGCCATCGCCCTGGCTTTCAGCCTTCCCGCCCTGGCGCAGTCCGCCGCCGATCTGGGCAAGACCCTGACGCCGATGGGCGCCATCAAGGCGGGTAATGCCGATGGCTCCATCCCGGAATGGACGGGCGGCATCACCAAGCCGCCCGCCAACTGGCAGCCCGGCACGATCGAGGTGGACCCGTTCCCCGAAGACAAGGTGAAGTTCACCATCACCGCCGCCAACATGGCGCAGTATGAGGATAAGCTGCCGGAGGGTTTGAAGGCCCTGCTGAAGCGCTATCCCACCTACAAGATGAATGTCTATCCGACCCGCCGCAGCGCGTCGTACCCGGACCGCATCTATAAGGAAACCATCGCCAACGGATCGCGTGCCAAGCTGGCCGATGGCGGCAATGGTGTGGAAGGGGCGAAGGAGGGCGTGCCCTTCCCGATCCCGAAGGAAGGCGTGGAAGCCGTCTGGAACCACCTGCTGCGCTATCGCGGTGAGGCCACCGAACGCAATGTCGGTCAAGTGAACCCGCAGACCGACGGTTCCTACACCCTGATCATGCTGCATGAGCAGGTGAAGTACCTGTATCAGGCACCGGGTGGCGCACCGGCCAACACCTCGCTTTACTTCCTGCAGGAAGTGACCAGCCCGGCCCGTCTGGCCGGTGAAATCCTGCTGGTGCATGAGACGATCAATCAGGTGAAGGAGCCGCGTTCGGCCTGGACCTACAATCCCGGTCAGCGCCGCGTGCGCCGTGCCCCGAACGTCGCCTATGACAATCCCGGCACCGCGTCCGACGGCCTGCGTACCACCGACAATTTCGACGTCTATTCCGGCGCGCCCGACCGTTATGACTGGAAGCTGATCGGCAAGAAGGAAATGTACGTGCCGTACAATTCCTACAAGCTGCACTCCAAGGACACGAAGTACGACGATATCGTCAAGCCCGGCCATATCAACCAGGATCTGGCCCGCTATGAACTGCACCGCGTCTGGGTCGTGGAAGCGACCCTGAAGCAGGGCACCAGCCACATCTATGCCAAGCGCCGCTTCTATATCGACGAGGATAGCTGGCAGATCCTGGTCGCCGACCATCTGGATGCCCGTGGCGAGATGTGGCGCGTCGCTGAAAGCCATCCGGTGAACTATTATTCCATGCCGACCTTCTGGTCGACGCTGGATGCGCTCTATGACCTGCAGTCCGGCCGTTACACCGCGATCGGTCTGGACAATCAGGAGGCGCCGTACAAGTTCGACGCCAAGTTCACCGACGCCGACTTCTCGCCCGACAGCCTGCGCCGCGCTGGCGTGCGCTGATCACGGATGCGGCAACGGGCCGGCCGGTGGCGAACCGGCCGGCCCTTTTCCGTCTCTTGGGCCGCGTTAACCAACCTCGCCGGTGATCCGATGCTCCGTTCCTCCTCCGCCCTTCGTCCCCTGGCCGCAAGCCTGTGTCTGCTGGCCCTGGGTGCCCTGCCCGCGGCAGCACAGGAGGCGGCCGCCCCGGCCCTGCGCCCTGCGGTCATTGCTCCGCTGGCCAGCCAGTCCCTGATCCTGGGTGCGGCACGGGCCGGTGACCGGCTGGTCGCCGTGGGGGAGCGCGGGCACATCCTGCTGTCCGACGATAATGGCAAGGCCTGGCGTCAGGTGCCGGTACCGGCCAATGCCGCCCTGACGGGTGTGCATTTCGCCGGGCCCAAGCGTGGCTGGGCCGTGGGTCATGATGCCGTCATCCTGCATACCGAGGATGGGGGCGAAAGCTGGAAGGTCCAGCATGCCGATCCGGAACTGGAACAGCCGCTGATGGATGTGCTGTTCGCCGCCGATGGTCAGCATGGCATCGCGGTCGGTGCCTATGGCCTGTATCTGGAAACCGCCGATGGCGGCGCCACCTGGAACAGCCGGCAGATCAGCGAGGATGATTTCCATTTCAACGCCATCCTGGCCCCGACCCCGGAAACCCGCCTGATCGCGGGTGAGGCGGGGACCCTGCTGTACAGCGCCGATGCCGGTGCCACCTGGACCAAGCTGGAAAGTCCCTATGACGGGTCTTTCTTCGATGCGCTCAGCCTGGGACCGCAGAGCTTCCTGGCCTATGGGCTGCAGGGCAATATCCTGCGCAGCGATGATGGCGGCAAAAGCTGGACCGCGATTGAGAGCAATACCACGGCGGGCCTGATGGGCGGTGCCGTTCTGGCCGACGGGTCGGTGGTGCTGGTTGGTGCCCAGGGGGCCGTCCTGACCAGCGGCGATGGTGGCCGGACCTTCAGCACCACCAAGCGTGCCGACCGCGTGGCGCTGGCCGATGCCATTCAGGCACCCGACGGCAGCCTCATCCTTCTGGGTGAACACGGGCCGATCCCGGCGCGCCCCTGACGCGCTGTCTTCGCCCCGCCCCGATCCCTTGAACGCCAAGGCGAACCGATATGTCCCAGTCCACCTCCTTCCTGTCCCGTCTTGAACATTGGACCTTCCGCAACCGGGTGCTGATCCTGGTCGTGTTCGGTCTGCTGACGGCCTTCATGGGCTGGCAAGGTGCCAAGCTGCGCGTCGATGCCGGGTTCGAGAAGACCCTGCCGCTCGACCATCCCTACATGCAGACCTTCACCAAGCACATGAAGGAATTCGGCGGCGCCAACCGCGTGCTTGTGGCCCTGTCGGTGAAAGAAGGGGACATCTATACGCCGGAATTCATGACCCGGCTGAAGCAGGTGACGGAAGAGGTGTTCTTCGTCCCCGGCGTGGACCGCGCCAGCGTCACCAGCATCTTCACGCCCAATGTGCGTTTCATCGAGATTGTGGAGGACGGGTTTGCGGGTGGCAATGTCATCCCTGCCGAGTTCCAGCCCAATGATCAGTGGCTGCCCATCGTCCGCGAAAACGTCCTGAAATCCGGGCAGGTGGGCCGTCTGGTCGCCGAGGATTTCACCGCCGCCCTGGTGTCGGTGCAGTTGGTGGAGAAGGACCCGCGCACCGGCCAGAAACTGGACTATATGGCGGTGGCAAAGCAGTTGGAGACCATCCGCGCCAAGTTCGAGGATGACAAGATCCAGGTCCATGTCATCGGCTTTGCCAAGGCCATGGGTGATATCGCCGACGGTGCCAAGAGCGTGGTGTTGTTCTTCGCCATCGCCTTCGTCATCACCGCCGTGCTGGTCTATGGCTATGGCAAAAGCTGGATGATGACCTTCGCGATGCTGGGCATATCGCTCTGCACCGTGATCTGGCAGTTCGGCCTGCTGGTGTTGCTGGGCTATGGCATCGATCCTTTGTCCATTCTGGTCCCGTTCCTGGTCTTCTCCATCGCCATTTCCCATGGCGTGCAGAATGTCGGCACCATCACGCAGGAGATGGGCAAGGGGGCGGACGCCTTCACGGCCTCGCGGATCAGCTTTGAACGCTTGCTGGTGCCCGGTGCCTCGGCCCTGGTGACCGATGCGCTGGCCTTTGTCACCATCGCCATCATCCAGATCCAGATGATCCAGGAACTGGCCGTTTCGGCGTCGGTCGGCATGCTGATCATCATCATCACCCATCTCTGGGTGCTGCCGGTGGTGCTGTCCTTCCTGCCGCTGGGTGACAAGTATCGCGCCCGCGTATCGGGTCAGGTGGACCGGTTCGACCGCGTCTGGGGCTGGTTCGCTGTCTTCGCCCGGCCCAAGGGTGCCATTGTCATGGTGCTGATCGGTCTGGGCGTGTTCGGCATCTCGCTGTGGGAGCAGCGCAAGATGACGGTGGGCGATACCGAGGCCGGCGTGCCCGAACTGTGGCCCGACAGCCGCTATAACCAGGATGCCCAGTTGATCGTGGACCGGTTCGCCATCGGCGTGGATATCATCCAGGTCATCGTGGAGACCAAGGCCGACGGTTGTATCGATTACAACATCATCAAGCAGGTGGATGATTTCACCTGGGCCATCTCCAATGTCGATGGCGTGCAGTCGACCATGTCCATGGCCACCGCCATGCGGACCGTCAATACCGGCTGGAACGAGGGCAACCTGAATTGGCGCGTGCTGCCGCGCAATTCCCAGGTTCTGGTCCGTACCGTTTCGCCCATCGAGACATCGACAGGCCTGTTGAATTCCAACTGCTCCGTCATGCCCGTGATGATCTTCACCAAGGATCACAAGGCAGAAACCATCCAGCGCATCGTGGATGCGGTGGAGCAGTATAAGAAGGACAACCCGTCCGATACGGTCAGCTTCAACCTGGCCACGGGCAATGTCGGCGTAATGGCGGCCACCAATCAGGCGGTGATGACGGCGGAAAAGCCCATGCTGCTGCTGGTCTATGCCACCGTCGTGCTGTTCTGCGTCATCACCTTCCGCTCCATCGTCGGTTCGCTGGCCACGGTTCTGCCGCTGATCGTCGTGTCGATCCTGTGTAACGCCATGATGACCTGGCTGGGCATCGGGTTGAAAATCTCAACCCTGCCGGCGGCGGCGCTGGGCGTGGGTATCGGCGTGGATTACGGCCTCTATATCTTCAACCGGCTGCAATCCTATCTGAAGCACGGGCTTAACTTTGCCGAAGCCTATTACCGCACGCTGCAGGAAACCGGCAGTTCCGTGCTGTTCACGGGCCTGACCCTGGCCGTGGCGACGGCGACCTGGATCTTCTCCGACCTGAAGTTCCAGGCCGATATGGGCGTGCTGCTGACCTTCATCTTCCTGGCCAACATGATCGGGGCAGTCGTCCTGCTGCCGGCGGTGGCGGCCCTGCTCTACAAGATGTTCCCCAAGCTGTACGAGGCGGAAGTGCGCCGGGCGTCCAAGCGGACCTTCGCGGTGCATTGATGCGGGGATAGGGTGTTGAAAAAGGGCCGCGACGTGCAAGCGTCGCGGCCCTTTCTCTTTGCGTATATTGGGGACCGGTGCCGCAGGCTGGTGCCCGTCCTGGCCAATCATCCGACAAACAAAAAGGCCGCGACGGTTTCCCGTCGCGGCCTTTGCCTTTACGCCAGAACCCTGGATCAGAAACCGATCTTCAGGTGTGCCGTCAGGGCATGGTCGGTGCGGTCGCCGCCGGCGAAATGACCATTATAGCCCAGGGCCACGGCCACATTCTCCGCCGTCTCATGCACCAGGCTGGCGCCCACGGCCAGACGACCGCGCTTGCCCGCACCCGGATCGGTCACGGCCAGTTCGCCATTGGCGAAGCGACCGACGATCGCGCGGCTGTCGCCCTTCATCTCGTACTCATAGGCCACGCGGACCTGCGGCACGAAGCTGGTGCCCACGCCGCTGATCTGACCGCCGACGGAGCCCAGCAGGCTTTCGGCGTCGTAATCATCCCAGGTCAGGGCCAGCGGGCCGGCGCCCTTTTCCGCGAAGCCTTCGACCTTGCTCTTGGCATAGCGCAGGCCGAAGATCGGACCCATGGCGAAGGAACCGGCCACCGGCGTGTAGCCGATGGTGGTGCCCAGCGCGTAGGTATTGCCCTTGTAATCGCCGCTGGCCTTGGCGAAGGGCGTGAAGCGGGTCGCACGCTCCGACTGATAGTCGTCGAAGCTGTAGGACATGGTCGTGTCCAGCCACAGATCGTCCGCCGCCGCCGTGACATAGGCGGTCAGGTTATAGGCGGTCGTGTCCAGCTTCGAATAGGCGCCGTCCGTCTTGGAATTCAGGTTGCCATAGGAGAAGGCCACACCTGCGATGACATGGCGGTCGACCTGATAATCGACGCCGATACCGGCATTGAAGCCGTCATAATCATAGCCGAACTGACCGCGCACTTCCTCACGGTCGCCATCGACATAGGAGCCGAAGACGAACAGGCCGAAACGGTCATCCTGGCCGGCCTGCGCGCCGATGACATTGACCGAACCCTGGCCGGTGCGTGCACCCGACATGCGGGCCGACACGCCCTCATTCGCCAGATCCAGCAGACGCTGCGAGGTATCGGTGCTGATGGCCAGTGCTGCCGGCGCCTCAAACGTTGCCGACAGGGTGCCATAGGCATATTCGGCGATCATCTGATGCGCGGCAGCCGTGGGGTGCAGCGCGTCGAAGAACACCGAACCGGCGGCACCCGCCGCCGTGGCGCAGACACCCGTCGCCACCAGCGACCCGCCCGGCCCGATGGGGGCATAGCAGGGGGTGGTGACATTGGTGAAGCCATAGGTGGAAGGAGAGGCGACCAGACCCTGGAACAGGGTCTGCACATCCACCACCGTCACGGTCGCGCCCTGGGCGCGCAGGGCGTTGGCGGAGGCCTTGATGGCCTGGGAATGCAGGTCGGAAACGGTGTTGGCGCTGGCCTTGTCGGCAGCCGACAGGCTGCTGGTCAGCGGGATGGAGCCCAGCGGCGGCAGGTTGAACAACACGAACTGCCGCGCGCCGGCGCTGTACAGGCGACCGGCCTGGGTGGTGATGGCGCCGGTGGTGGCCGCAATGGCGGCCTGGGCGGCGGCGGTCGGGTTGGCCTGCGGCTGCGTCAGGACGGCGATATAATCATTGCCGCCGATCCAGATGCCCACGCCACGGCTGGCCGGGATGGAGGTGCCGCCCGCCAGATAGGCGTCAACCTGGGCCGTCAGGTCGATGGGGGTGGCGCGGGTGGCGCGGGCGCCGCCATAGGCGCGGCTGCTGACACTGATGCCGGTCAGGGTGGCCAGATCCTCGGCCCAGACGGGGCCGTTGGAGAAGCGGCCATTGACATAGGGCGCGCCGGGCCGGGTGGCCGGGTTCAGGTTCTTCAGATTGTCGGTGTCGCTCAGGCTGTCGCCGAACACGACCAGCGAGGAGATATCGATCCCCTGGGCCTTGGCGGCCGGGGCGTCCATGGCGATGGCGGACAGGGACAGGACGGCGGCAAGGGCGGTGCCGCCCAGAAGCTTGTGGCTCATCAAAAGGTTCCTCCCATGGTCGGGCTTACGTTTCATTGCCCGATTCAGCACGAGAGAGACGGTATCCAATGAAGGCAGGCCACGGAAGGGGGTGACGTTACGTAAAGGGCGGTTCCATATGCATTATTCCGGCGATTGCGGCCCCGATGACACAACCACCCACCTGGATTGCCCCGAAAGATGAAAAAAATGGGCGACCCCAAGGGACCGCCCGCAAAAGGAATAGTGAGAGTGTGCCTCATAACCCCTGTACTGGATATTACAGGATGCTGGGACCGTCGAAGAAATTGCCGACCGCCTTCAGCGTGAAGGGATCGAAGCTGCCCAGCTCCACCAGTTCTTCGGTGGCCGAGCTGTAGTAGGCAACGGGCGCCAGGGAACCCGGCTGGTACGGCGCGAAGTCACCCACCGCCGCGACGATGATGTCCTCGATCCCGTCGCCGTCGATATCCTGCGTACCGACGAAGTCCCAGCCGAAATCCAGCTTGAACACCGTTTTGAAGTAATCGATGCCGACCATGTAGCTGGTGGCAATGTCGAACGGCGGGTGCACCCAGATGCTGAATTCACGCGAGCTGGCATCGTAGAACAGGATTTCGTCCAGGCTGTCATCGCCCTGGAAATTGCCGACGGCGGCAACCGAAACCGTGCCGTCAGAGGTGATGCCGCTGACGAAATAGGCGTCGGACAGGTCATTCTTTACATAAAGATCGCCCGTGGTCTTGTCCGTGAACAGGACGTCGACGCCGCCGCGCGCATCCAGATTGCCCAGGGCCACAAATTCCTTGTTGCGGTCCAGATTGTCCCAGATGACGTAAACATTACCCGTGTCGGTATCGACGCCGTAAATCTGCTTGGCGGGTTCGGCGTAACGACCGGTGCCGGGATGGGGTTCACCCACGGCGATGCCCTGTTCGGGGCCGGGGATATAGACCTCGTTCCCCGTGGTCATCAGCACGCCGCGCAGATCGACCTTGATGTTCGAGAAATCGATCTTCGTCAGATCGCTGCCGGGATACGGCTCCCCCACGGCGATGGGGCGCGGCGGCATGGGATAGGGCAGGATCGTGAAGATCGGCTCTTCCGCCGGCGCACCCGCCGACGGCGGCGGCAGTGCGTCGTCGCCATAAGGGTAGGGCAGGATGTGAACCTCACCATCCGGTCCTGGATCGACTGCGACGTTCGGCGTGTCGCTGTAGAGCAGGTATGAGCTGAAAATCACATCGTTGCGGCCATCGCCATTGGCATCGGCGATACCGGCCAGTTCCGTCACGCGCTGGATGCCCACCATGGCGGGCGTGGGGAGCGGCAGGTCCAGCTTATGCTCGACCGGCGTTTCGCCATCCTTCTGCCCATCGAACCAGGAGAAGGTGCCGTCGTCACGCCCGACCACGACATCGGCGACACCGTCCGCGGAAAGGGTCCCGGCCACAACCGCATTGACGCCATGGGTATCGACACCCGGCAACGGCATCGACATGCCCGTCAGCGAGCGCAGGATCAGACCCGATTTGTCGAAAGTGAGAATCTGCGAACTCATCGCACGCATGCCTCTGATAAGGACGGCGCGGTCCACAAGGGACCATCAGCCGTCAGATTTGCCAGCCCGGAAAAACAGATAACGCTGATGCTGTTGGGGGTCAATAAGTTGCTTAATTCGAAATGACGAAATACGGTATTACTGTATAATGCCGGCTTGCTACCCCCTTGGAAAATCTCACTATATCCGGGCCTGGGCTTTGGTCGGCTCTGGCCACCGGTCTGGCTTCCCGATGGTTGCAACGGTCAATCCGGCGCGACTCGCGCAAAGGGAGACCCGGTGTCCATTGTTTCAATCGTTTCCGTTTGGCAAAGAAAAAGCCCCGCCGGTGAGGGCGGGGCTTGATCCAGGGCCGGGGATGAACCGGGCGCTTACACGTTGAAACGGAAATGGAAGATGTCGCCGTCCTGGACCAGGTATTCCTTGCCTTCCATGCGCATCTTGCCAGCTTCCTTGCACCCGACCTCACCGCCCAGCGTGGTGTAGCTGGTGAAGTCGATGGTCTCGGCCTTGATGAAGCCGCGCTCGAAATCGGTATGGATGACGCCGGCGGCTTCCGGTGCCTTGGCGCCCTTGCGGACGGTCCAGGCGCGGGCTTCCTTGGGGCCGACGGTGAAGAAGGTCAGCAGACCCAGCAGGCTATAGCCGGCGCGGATCAGACGGTTCAGGCCCGGCTCCTCCAGACCCAGCGAGGACAGGTATTCCAGCTTGTCTTCATCCGGCAACTGCGACAGCTCCGCCTCGATGGCGGCGGAGATGACGACGCTGGCGGCACCCTGGCGGGCGGCCATCTCGGCAACCTTGGCAGACAAGGCGTTGCCGGTGCCGGCCGACGCTTCCTCAACATTGCAGACATAGAGGACAGGCTTGCCGGTCAGCAGCGCCATCTGCTTGAACGCGTCGCGCTCCTCGTTGGAGACCTCGACGGTACGGGCCGGCTTGCCGTCGCGCAATGCGGCCAGCACGCGCTCCATCAGATCGGACAGGGCCTTGGCGTCCTTGTCGCCGGCCTTGGCCTTCTTCTGCAGGGGCGGCAGGCGCTTTTCCAGGCTGTCCATATCGGCCAGCATCAGCTCCGTCTCCACCGTCTCCGCATCGCGGACCGGCTCGATGGAGCCTTCGACATGGGTGATGTCGCCATCTTCGAAGCAGCGCAGGACATGGACGATGGCGTCCACTTCCCGGATATTGGCCAGGAACTGGTTGCCCAGACCCTCGCCCTTCGACGCGCCGCGCACCAGACCGGCGATATCCACGAACTCAAGCTGCGTGGCGATGATCTTCTGCGACTTGGCAATCTCGGCCAGCTTGTCCAGGCGCGGATCGGGCACGCCGACGCGGCCCACATTCGGCTCGATCGTGCAGAACGGGTAGTTCGCGGCCTCGGCCGCTGCCGTGCTGGTCAGCGCGTTGAACAGGGTGGACTTGCCGACATTGGGCAGACCGACGATACCGCAGTTGAATCCCATGGGACGATGCTTTGCCGAAAAGATGGAAAGGATTGGCCCGGTTATGGGCGATCCGCGCGCGGAAAGCAAATGACGGGGGTGCAGGGCATCCCCGTCATTTGGCCAGTGGGCACGAACTTGTCACTGGTCCATCCAAGCCGTGCCACGCTACCGCCAAGATTGGGGGTCAAATCGAAGGGGTGAGGGGTTCGCCCTTGCCTTGGCCCCCGGCGGTTTGGCAGTAGAGAAGCCAACCTTACGGGTCCATGCGGTTTTGGGGAAATGATGAACAAGCGCAGCCTGGGTTTGATCTGTCTGATGCTGGTGGTTGCCGGATGCCAGACGAAGCCGCCGCCGGCACCGGCGCCGGTTGCGGAGGCGCCGCCCCCCCCGCCGCCCAAGCCGCGCACCATCGTCATGGAGGACAGCGACATTGCCGGCTTCCAGGGCGCGCTCCGTGAAATGTCGGCCAAGCCGATCGATGCTCCGGTCGGCTGGGCCAATCCCATCACCGGCAAGCGCGGTGCCGTTAAGGTGCTGCGCGACGGCTATGACGGGCAGAACCGTCCCTGCCGTGAGTTCCATTCCGTCGTCATCCTGGAGGAGATGTACCAGCATGCGACCGGTTTCCTGTGCCGTCAGCCCGATGGCGTGTGGGAAGTGGTGCAGGCCAGGGACTATCCCCTCTACCGTCACGTCCAGTAAGCGGACGGACGCTTGAATAGGGAAGAAGTACCATGCGCCGTCCGGTCCTGATCGCATCCGCCCTGTTGTTGGGAACCGCCCTGGGGGCGGTGTGGTGGCTGGGCGGCGACCGGGAGGAACGGCGCGATCCCGCCGGTATCCTGATCCCGGAAAAGGTGGAAGGACCGGTGGCGGTGGATCGGTCCTTGGCGTCGGGTCCCGGCACCGTCCTGCCCATGGCCGATCCCGATGCCGGCGTGCTGTCGGATAAGGGGGTGAAGGAAATCAACGCCCTGTTCACGGCAACCAAGAGCCGTGCGCTGCTGGTCTGGCACGCGGGCGCTCTGCAGTTGGAGCTTTATGCCCCCGATGTTCAGGCCGGCGACATGCTGGAGGCATCGGGTCTGATGCCGGCCATCATGGCGCTGCTGACCGGACAGGCGCTGCGCGACGGGGTGCTGCCGGGGCTGGATACGGGTATTGCTACCTGGGTTCCCGAATGGGCCGGCGATGACCGGGGCCGCATCACGGTGCGCCAGCTTCTGGAAGGCACGTCGGGCCTGACGCTGCCGGCGGCGGCTCCGGACGGGAATGCCATCGCCTGGACCCTGTCGGCCAAGCTGGACAGCGAGCCGGGCAGCCGCTTCGCCCCCAACCTGTTCGAAGCCCAGGTGCTGGGACTGGTGCTGTCGCGTGCGGCGGGCGTGCCGGCAGCCGACCTTCTGTCGACCAAGCTGTGGCAGCCCATGGGCGCGCGACCGGGCAGCCTGACCGCCGGCGGCGGCGATGGTGCCGCCTATCTGCAATGCTGTGTGAAGGCGACGGCGCGTGATTGGCTGCGGCCCGGCCTGCTGCTGCTGGAAGGCGGGATGGTGGGGGGCACGCAACTGGTGCCCACCCCCTGGCTGGATCAGATGGAACGGCCCATCACCCATTCCCGGCATGATGGCTGGCGCGTGCGCCTGGGCTGGCCGTTTGAGCCGGTGAACGGCAATGGCGCCAAGAAACCGTTCGCCGACGGGGATACGATCTTCCTGTCCGGCGCGGACGGGGCGCGGCTTTACGTATCGAAGGGCCGTGATCTGGTTGTGCTGCGCCTGGGGCCGGCGGTTCCCGACTGGGACGAATCGGCACTGGCCAATCTCGTGTCGCGATCCCTGACCACGCCGCCGGCGGAGTTTCGTTCCAAGAACGGCATGAAGGTGGGACGCGCCCGCGACCTGAATGGTCAGGTGGAGATGCCACCCATCGTCAAGCCGCCGCCCGTGCCGAAGGTTACGGTGGAGCCGTTGGGCCCCCCGCCGGGTGGTGCGTCCAACCCCGTCCCGGCAGCCAATCGCTGACAGAACGGGGATAGGGGCAGCCTGGGAATAGGCTGTTGATTACTTGGACTTGAAGGCGCGCAACTGCTTGTTGAACTCTGCCGCCAACTTCTCCATTCGGGTCGAAGCATCATTGTACTTCTTGGTCCAGTCGCCACCGGCGCGGCCCTTGCCCTCGAATTCCAGGCAGGCGAGATATTCCTGCGTTTCAGCCACATAGGCCTTAACGGACTGCTGCGCCGCCACCATGTCCGCCTCTGCCGCCGATGCGCCATCGGGCAGGACGGGTGCATCCTTCAACGTGCATTCGGCATGAGCCGCGCCGACAAACCCGAACGCCGCCACCGCCAGCATGGCCGCAACCATTTTCTTCATCGTGAAAGCCCCTTTTTCATCGCCACTTATCGTTGACACACTTTCGATTAGGCGGGGGACATTCCGTCCCTCCGGCGCCCCTCCCTAGGGCTTCTGATTGCCGAGTTTACCGGCAATTTATTAACCAGTTGTTTGCGACCTCCGCGCCTCCTGCGAATCCACCGCTGGTACAGTAGATACGCCTACATTTTCGTTACAAGCTCGGTTATACCTATGCGAAAGTATGTCGGGTCGGCAAGGGGCATTCCCGCCGGACCGAACATGGGGTGAGTTTTAATAAAAATGTCGATAATTAACTACTCATTCCATCGCGTGTAATGGTTGCCCGGTCCTTCTTGGTGGGGATCGGCGACCTGTCATCACAATTGATGGCACGGTCGTTCTAATCGGGATGTTTTCGCTTGTGCGGGATTTGTGTGCCTGTGCAGTAATCAGGTTACGCGTGCGGAAAAGGACAGGAGAGGTTCAGCGAGATGAGCACTATCAATCGGACCATGCGACCGACCGGCAAGTCTGCGCCGGCCGCCGGCTCCGCCGGGGGGTTGGGCGCCCTTTTTGGTAACTGGTCCATCAGCCGGAAGATTACCTTCTCCATCGCTGTGCCGGTTATTATCGGCCTGGGTGCTGTGATCGGGCTCAGCGCGTCGTCGATGAACGACGCCATGCTGGACCTGTCCAAGCGCTCTGAAAGCCAGGTCACGGAGATGATGGCGGCCCAGATGGCCGCCGCCGTCCGCTTCAAGAATTCCGACGCCGTCGCCGACAGCTACGCCGACCTTGCCACCGCCAAGGGCACCAGCCTGGCGGCCGTGAAGGTGGTGGATGCCGATGGTGAAGTGCTGAACGAGTATCCCACCAAGGACAAGCCGCTGCCGGCCGGCATGACGGGCTTCGATTTCGCCAAGGCGAAGATCGACAAGACCGTCGGCGAAGTGAAGGTGCAGGATCTGGGTGATTTCCTGATTGCCCAAGCACCGGTACGCGCCGGCGCCAACCGTGATCAAGTCGGCACGCTGACCGTGGCCTGGAGCCGCGCCAATGTGCAGTCCTCCATCTCCGCCGCCGTCATGGGCAATCTGCTGATCGCCGCCATCGTGCTGGCGGTCCTGATCGGTCTGCTGGTCTTCCTGCTGCATAAGATCGTGGGTGCGCCCCTGAAGGACATGCAGTCCGCCATGTCCAAGCTGGCGGGTGGCGACCTGACTGTGGCCGTGTCCGGTCTGGGCCGTGGCGACGAGATCGGCGCCATGGCGCAGTCGGTACAGGTCTTCAAGGACAACGCGCTTGAGGTGGAAAACCTGCGCCGCCGTCAGGAAGAGGCCGAGCGTCAGGCCGCCGTCGAGAAGAAGGCGTCCATGGAGCGGCTGGCGTCCGACTTCGAAAACTCGGTGAAGGGCGTTGTGGCGGAGCTGTCTGGTGCTTCCAGCCAGGTGCAGTCCACCGCCGAAGGCCTGTCGGCCTCTGCCGAGGAAAGCCGTGCGCAGACCAGTGCGGTGGCCGCGGCCACCCAGCAGGCCAGCGCCAATGTGCAGTCGGTGGCCAGCGCCACCGAGGAACTGGCCGGTTCGCTGGCTGAGATTTCCAATCAGGTCAATACCTCGGCCCGTATCGCCCGCGATGCCGCCAAGACCGCCGAGAAGACCAACGGCACCGTGCAGTCGCTGGCCCAGCGTGCACAGTCGATCGGTGACGTGGTGAAGCTGATCAGCGACATCGCCAGCCAGACCAACCTGCTGGCCCTGAACGCGACGATTGAGGCGGCACGCGCCGGTGAGGCCGGCAAGGGCTTCGCCGTTGTGGCATCGGAAGTGAAGTCGCTGGCCAATCAGACGGCCAAGGCCACGGAAGAGATTGCCAGCCAGATCACCACCATGCAGGACGCCACCAAGGAGGCCGTCGACGCCATCGTCGTCATCAGCCGTACCATCGCGGAGATCAATGACATCTCCGAAATGGTCGCCGGTGCCGTTGAGGAGCAGGACGCCGCCACCAAGGAAATCGCCCGCAATGTGCAGCAGGCTTCAATGGGCACGATGGAAGTGACCCGCAATATCGAAAGCCTGGAGCAGGTGGCCCATCAGACCGGTTCGTCGGCCACCGACATGTTGTCGGCTGCCCGCAACATGGCCCGCCAGTCTGGCGAGCTGGGCAATACCGTCGACCGCTTCCTGGCCCAGGTGCGCAGCGCCTAAAAGACGCCAGCGCAGTTGGACCAGTCCTGATTTTTTCCGCAGACCCCCGTCCTTCCGGACGGGGGTTTTGCGTTTTTGCCCTATCCGTAAGGGGGGCTTGTCCGGCTGGTGGAGTCGGTAGTGATTTGTTAATATAGGTTAACGCGTGCTCCTCCTGGGGCCATGCCACCATCAATGCCCAGGTATCAGATGCGGTCCTGCCGGATCGGATTTTTGCTGCTTTCGATGATCGCCCCCACCATGCCCGTGGCGGTGACCGCCCAGACATTGCCGATTGCAGCGCGGGCAGAGGACAGCCCCCTGATCGGCACTGTGCTGCGGACCGTCGCGGCGGAGATTTTGACCGATCAGGTGGTGTTGACCGGCCTGCGGCAGGCCGCGCGGGAAAATGACGCCTACACCATGGACGCCATCATCCAGCGTGATGTCACCTGGCGTTTGCAGGCCAAGCGGGGAACCGGGCCGCTGCTGGACACGGTCATGCAGGGGGAGATGTCGCGCCATCTGGCCCTGGCGCGTGTGCCACGGCAGGCCGTGCTGGCCGATCTGATACTGACCGATGACCGGGGCCTGCTGGTGGCGGCAACACGGATTCCCAGCGATTATGATCAGTCGGACGAGGCCAAATATATCGTCCCCACCACCTCCGATCCCGGCATGGTGCATGTGGAAGAGGCGGCCTATGACGAATCGGCGGATGACTATGTTGTGGCGGCCAGCATCCTGCTGATCGACCCGGTGGACGGGCGCATGCTGGGCGTGCTCTGCGCGAATTTCACGCTGGCAGCATTGGCCCGAGATTAGATCGGTTTTACATTGACTGGGATCGCGTTTTCTTCGTCATCCCCGCGCAAGCGGGGACCCAGCGTGAGGCGCGGTTAGCGCCGATATGACTCATGTCGCGGCGGACGCCGCTCTACGCTGGGTCCCGGCTTTCGCCGGGATGACGATAGGGGGTGCTTCCCGTCAACAGAGATCCGCTCTAGGGACTGTTGAGCTTGAGGAAATCGGCCTTCGCCGGGGAGGCAATCTATGAGCTTCAATGGGTTAGAAAGACCATACCCTGAATCTCAAGGCACCCTAAACAAGGGGCGCCTTGCGGCACCCCTTTCATAAAGATCAGGCCTTGGTCTCGTTCCCACCATTGCTGGCCGACCAGGCTTCCGGCGCGTGCAGGAACTTCTCGACCTCGCTCAGCGTATGGCTGTCGAAGTAATTGCCCTCGCGCGCGACGCGCAGAACGTCCCACCAGGTGGCCAGGGCGTGCAGTTTCACGCCCATCTCGGCCATGGTCGTTTCCGACTGTGGGAAGATGCCGTAATGGAAGACGACCCAGATATGCTCGACAATGGCGCCGGCATTACGCAGCGCATTGACGAAATTGATCTTCGATCCGCCCTCGCTGGCCAGATCCTCGACCAGCAGCACGCGCTGGCCTTCCAGCAGCTGGCCCTCGATCTGGGCGTTGCGACCGAAACCCTTGGGCTTCTTACGGACATAGAGCATGGGCAGGTCCAAGGCATCCGACACGAAGGCCGCATAGGGAATGCCCGCCGTCTCACCACCCGCCACGGCGTCAAACGCCTCGAACCCGGCTTCGCGGCACAGCTGATCCTTGGCCGCATTGATCAGGAAGCGGCGGGCGCGCGGGAAGCTGATCAGTTTGCGGCAGTCGATATAGACGGGGCTGGCGCGGCCGGAGGTGAAGATGAAAGGCTTTTCCGCATTGAACAGGACCGACTTGGTCTCAATCAGGATGCGGGCCGTTTGGGTGGCGGCGGTTGCGGCGTCGATCATGGCATGTTCCTGCGGGGTGGGATGGGTGTAGGTCAGGTCGAGCGCGGCGCGCGAGCCCTGACAGCAAAGGCTTTCAATCCGTTTCCGTCAGGGCTCGCGCGCCGCGCTCGACCTGACCTACGGTATGGGTCAAACCAACCGCCAATCCAGCCGCTCACCGGAGCGGAAGGGCAGCACGGCGGCCTTGCCGTCGATATCCAGGATGTCGGGAACGGTCAGGCCGCTCCGTTCCAGCGTGATGGTATCGTCATTGGGGGACAGGCCATAATAGGCGGGGCCGTTCAGGCTGGTGAAGGCTTCCAGCCGGTCCAGCTTGCCCTCCTCATCGAAGACCTGGGTGTAAAGCTCCACGGCGGTGGCGGCGGTATAGATGCCGGCGCAGCCGCAGGCACTTTCCTTGGCGCCGATCGGGTGCGGCGCGCTGTCGGTGCCGAAGAAGAACCAGGGTTCGCCTGAGGTTGCCGCCTCGCGCAGGGCCAGGCGGTGCGTCTCACGCTTGGCGATGGGCAGACAGTAGAGATGCGGGCGGATGCCGCCGGCAAAGATGCTGGAGCGGTTGATCATCAGGTGATGCGCCGTGATCGTGGCCGCCAGCTTGCCGGTCGGGCCATATTTGCGCACCACGTCCACGCCCTCTGCCGTCGTGATATGTTCTAGCACGATCTTCAGGTCGGGATGGCGGTCGCGAATCTTGGGCAGGACGGTATCGATGAACACGGCCTCGCGGTCGAAGATATCGACCTTCTGATCCGTCACCTCACCATGCACCAGCAGGGGCAGACCGACCTTGGCCATGCGGTCCAGCGCCGGGGCCACCTTGTCCAGATCGGTGACGCCATGGGCGGAATTGGTGGTGGCGTGGGCCGGGTACATCTTCACCGCGGTAAAGATGCCGGCCTTCTTGCCCGCTTCCAGATCGTCCGGGTCGGTGCCGTCGGTCAGATAGGCGGTCATCAGCGGCTGGAAACGGCTGCCGTCGGGCAGGGCGCCCAGGATTTCCGCGCGATAAGTTTCGGCCTGGGCCGCCGTCATCACGGGGGGCACCAGATTGGGCATCACGATGGCCCTGCCCAGTTGCGCCGCCGAATGCGGCAGCACCGCGCGCAGCATGGCGCCGGTTCGCAGATGCAGGTGCCAGTCGTCCGGGCGGCGGATGGTCAGGCGTTGCGGTTGCTGGGTCATCGCGGTCGGGTCCCCTGGGGCCAAGTGCCCGATGTCTAGGGCCAAAGCCCGCGACACTCAAGCGCCGCTGCGGAAGGCCGGGCTTGCGCCCCGCCGGGGGCTGTACCTGGCGTGCCGCGTCGGCATGATTGACCGCAGGGGTTGAAGGGTCATAGGCTTGGACACACGCCCAACGGGCTATCGCCCCAGGCAGGTGTCGTGACAGGTTATCGTGGCCGCCGCTGGCGGCATCTTCGGGCCGCCCTTGTGGCGCTGCCGCTTTTGCTTCCGGCCCCTGACGCCGGGGCCAGGGTGGCGGACAGCCCGGCCTCCCGTGCTGCAACGGTCACCCTGGTCTGCGGCCCGCTGCCCTTCGTGTCGGATGGTAGCGGCTGTGAGCAGGGAATCGGGGCTGAACTGGCGCGTGCCGCCTGTGACCGTGCCCGCCTGACCTGCACCTTTCAGCAGTTCCCCTGGCCCCGCGCCCAGAAAGAGGTGGAGATGCGGCAGGCCGACATTCTGATCGGCCCGTTCCGCACGCCGGAGCGGGAGGCCTGGATGGAGTTCAGCCGCGAACATTTCTATGTCGATCAGATGTGGCTGTTCCGCGCTGTGCCTGACCATGGGCCGATGCCGGGGGCGGATGGCCTGTCACATATCGGCGTGCCCCTGGGCTGGGCGGTTGGCGGCGATCTGGCAAGCCGGACAGGTGTGACGGTGGAAATTGTGCGCACCGTCGATATCGGGCTGAACCTTATCACGGCCGGGCGGCTGGATGCGGTGGCGGCCCATGCCCGTGCCGTGGCCCGCTATCTGGATGAACATCCGGGCGTACGCTTCCTGCCGGTGGGGCAGCCTTTGTCGGTGCAGCGCTCCTACATGGGTTTTTCCAGGACCTTCGCGGGAAGCCTGGAACGCCGCTTGTTCGAGGCGGCTTACGAGTCGCTGCTGGCGGACAGGCTTTACGCTGACATCCTGGCCCGCAACAAGCCGTTCCCGGACATGCGGACAGAAGTGGCCACACGCGGCCATCAGTTCACCAAAGAGCCATAGCACAAGCCCGTTTGGCACCGTGCTGACCGGCGATATTGGCCCGGCTGCTGGCCCCGATCCGCCATAGGATGCCGGCGTTTGATCCGTATCGGAAAGGATTTCAGCGATCATGTCCGGCAAGGAACATCACTATGTCGTCACCGTCACCTGGACCGGCAACCAGGGGACGGGCACCAGCGCCTACCGCGCCTATTCCCGTGACCATCTGATCAGTGCGGGTGAAAAGCCTGCCATCGCCGGTTCGTCCGACCCGTCCTTTCGCGGCGATCCCGCCCGCTGGAACCCGGAAGACCTGCTCGTCGCTTCGCTGTCGGCCTGTCACAAGCTCTGGTACCTGGGCCTGTGTGCGGGTGCCGGCGTGGTCGTCACCGATTATGAGGATCGGGCCGAAGGCTGGATGGTGGAGGAAGGCAGCGGGGCCGGACAATTCACCCGCGTCCTGCTGCGCCCGCGCGTGACGCTGGCGCCAGGGTCGGATGTGGAAAAGGCCCGGCACCTGCACCATAAGGCACATGAAATGTGCTTCATCGCCCGTTCGGTGAATTTTGCCGTCGAGGCCGAGCCGGAGATTGTGGCGCGTAGCGCGGATTAGCGAAGCGTAATCCGCGGAAACTCCGTTGCCGTTGTCCCGCGGATTACGGCATGCGCCTAATCCGCGCTACGTCCGCGGTCGTCCTCTGAGGCGAGGGTGAACGTCCGGTCATGGCGGAGGCTGGGCACCATGCGCCGTGCCTCCGCTACCTTGGACAGGTCCAGGTCGGCGATGATCACGCCCGGCGCCTCACCGGCATCGGCCAGCACCTCGCCCCAGGGGCTGATGATGACGGAATGGCCATAGGTGCCGCGCCCGCCATCATGGATGCCGGTCTGGGCCGGGGCGAGGATAAAACATCCCGTCTCAATGGCCCGCGCCCGCAGCAACACATGCCAGTGCGCCCGGCCCGTGGGCACCGTAAAGGCGGCGGGCACGGTGATGATCGCCGCGCCCGCCTTGGCCAGGGCGCGGTAAAGATAGGCAAAGCGCACATCATAGCAGATGGACAGGCCCAGCCCGCCCCAGGGCGTGTCGGCCACCACCGCCTGCTCCCCAGGACGGTAGGTGGCGCTTTCGCGATATGATTCGCCGCCAGCCAGATCCACATCGAACATGTGGATCTTGTCGTACCGCGCCGTGATCTCACCCTGCGGGCTGATCACGAAGGCGCGGTTGGCAACCCGCCCGTCGGGCAGCAGACAGCCCAGCGTGCCGGTCATGATCCAGGTGCCGGTTTCACGTGCCAGATCGCGGAAGAAGGAGACGCCGGGATGGCTCTCCTCTGGCTTGACGCGGGACAGGATATTCTCGCGCCCCTGCACCATCAGGGACACATTCTCCGGCAGGCAGATCAACTGCGCACCGTCTGCCGCCGCCTGACGCACGAAGATACCCGCCTGTTCCAGGTTGGGCAGAATTTCCGGCCCGGCATTCACCTGAACCAGGGCAACGCGGACGGTGGTGGGGGCGGCGCTGTCGCTCATCTGTCAGGCCCCGATGCCCAGCAGCGGGTTCAACTTGCCGGCCTTGTCCAGGGCGTGGGTATCGTCGCAGCCGCCGATATGCTGTCCGTCGATGAAGACCTGCGGCACGCTGGTGCGGCCGCCGGCCCTGTCGATCATTTCCGGTCGGCGGGCGGGTTCGGCCATGATGTCGATTTCTTCATAGGCCACACCCTTGCTGTCCAGCAGCCGCTTGGCGCGGGTGCAGTAGCCACACCAGGGGCTGGTATAGATCTCGACCTTGGGCGCGGACATGATGATCGGTTCCTGCGTGTGTGATGGTTTGCTGACCATAATATGACGCGGCAAAGCCTCCTGGCAAAGGGCAGGGTGCCGCAATCCCCCCATGCCGGGGATGTCCATGCCCCCTCAGGCGCCGGGCGCCGACATCCGTCGGCTTGGCTTGCGCGGCATGGGCTGCGCGGCGGCAGTCGCCGCCGTACCACCAGTCAAAAATTTTGACTGGTGGTCGTATTCACCGCATCGCCTAAGGTGACAGGCCGCACCACGCGTGCCAGGGTCACGACATCGATGGCGCGTGCCCCGGCACGGCGCAGGACCTTGGCGCATTCGCCCACCGTCGCCCCCGTCGTGAACACGTCGTCGACCAGCAGCACGCGGGCACCCTTCACCGCATCCCGGCACCGGGGATTGACCATGAAGGCCCCTTCGACGTTGCGGGCCCTGCCCTTGGCGGACAGCCCGCCCTGGCTGGGTGTAGCGCGGCGGCGGATAAGAAGGTCGGGCATGGCTACCCGCCCGGTCATCCGCCCCAGGTTGAGTGCCAGCAGGGCCGATTGGTTGTACCGCCGTTTCAGCAGCCGCCAGCGGTGCAGCGGCACCGGCGCGATGACCCCGTCAGCCTCCGTCAGCAGGCCGGCACCTGCCCGCGCCAGCCATTGGGCGAAGGCCGGCGCACAATCGGTCCTGTCGCCATGCTTGAAGCCCAGCACCAGCGACCGGCTGGCATCATCATAGGCAAAGACGGAACGGCAGCGGTCGAACAAGGGCGGATGGGCGATACAGGCGCCGCAGATCAGATCGGGCGTTCCCAGCGGATCGTAATCGAAGGGCAGGCCACACCGGGCGCAGTGGGGGGCCGCGATGAAGCGGATGCCGCGCCAGCATTCCGGGCACAGCGCCCCGACGGCCCCCACCTCCACCCCGCAGGACAGGCAGCGCGGCGGCAGGACAAGGTCCAGCAGCCGCAGCGCCCCCTGGCGCAGCGGGCTGGCTACCCTACTGATGCGTGCAGAAATGTCCGCGAACATGCCGACAGGTTATCAGCAGGCCTGTGCTGCGGCAAGGGCGGGCGGATTGGCAGCACTCTCCCATGCGTGCTGCTAAATTATTGATAATAAACAAATTTATTCACAAATCTGAAAAACTTTGGCAGGCTTTTGTTGGTGGGGCGGCGTGACCGTCCCGGATTGGCGGAAGGAGGTCACATGATCATTTCCCGGTCCACCCTGTCGCGGCAATTGCAGGATTACCGCCTGACCACGGCTGAAATCCTCTATCATATGCCCGACCATCCCGGCCTGCTGCAGACCTATGTCTGGCAGGAACTGGACTTGGCGCCACGTTTTCCGGTTCTGCGCAAATTCCTGGATTTCTGGTCGCACAATCTGGATGGCAAACTGCATTCGGTGCGGGTCGCCAATCTGGACCTGATCAGTCCGGGCCAGATGCGGCATGTCGATGCCCTGATGACGTTGCAGTGATCAGGGCGCCGTGTTGGTGGCGGTTTCGACCAGACGGCGGGCGATCATCCGGCGCTGCCGGTTCATATGGGTATCGACCGGCGCCTGATAGAGGCCGCGCAGCAAGGACCTGTCCCATTCGGTCAAGGCCGTGACGCGCGGTGCCCCCGGCTGAAACAGGTTCAGGATGCTGGGCAGTGCCGCCTCCCCCTCTGCTGCGAAGGCGCCCAAGACCCGCATGCCGACATGGTCCGCCACGGCACCCAGTGGCAGGCCGCGCAATGCGTTGGCATCCAGAACCACCATGGTACGGAAGATGTCGAATCGCGTTTCCTTGCTCAACCGTGACAGGCCGCCTGGGGCCGCGCGAAGGGAGACGGCGGTGGACAGGGCGCCGCCCATGTCCACCGCATCCGGTGTGGTGCCATGTTTGTGGTTCAGCATCGTGACATACCACATCCGCACCGCCCGTTCCCGCTCCAGCGCCTTGCGGACATCGGCGATGGGTACCGGTCTGAACAGCCGCGCCTGCTTTTCCAGCATCAGATCAACCAGACGGTCAGGTTGATCCGTCAGGATCACCAGCACATTGGGCCGGCAATCTGTTTTCGGGGCTGGCATATCGATCAGGGCGGCCACCGCCGATACCCGACGCTGGAAAAGCTCTACCTGCCCCTCGTCGAAGCCACGATAGGCGACACAAATCTGACGGTGCCAGCGGGCCAGCTGCCGGTCACGCGTGTCGGGCAGGGCCTGTCCCACGAACGCCGTGATCTCGGCCTCTTCCGGCGCATCGACCACAATCTCGGGCAGAAGATCAGGGGCCGTTTCCTGTGCCCACCCCGTTGATGGCAGCAGCAGGAGCAGGAACAGTGTCAGTGCGCGACCAATCATTCTCGTCTCCTGTTGCTGCATGTCTGTTCAGGGTTCCGATCCCGCCGTTTCGGTCAGCCGACGTGCGATCTGGCGGCGCTGGCGGTCGGCGGTGGTCGCGGTCGGGGCGATGTACAGTTCGCGCAGAAGGGCGCGGTCCCACTCGGTCAGGGCCAGGGGCCGCGAACCGGCCTTTGTCTGAAACAGCGACAGGATGCTGGGCAGACGACCGCCCTCTGCCTCCCCCATCTGCCCCAGCAGCCGCATGGCGACATGATCGGCCACGGCCTCCAGCGGCAGGCCGGCCAAGCCCTTCACGTCCAGGATGACCATGGAGCGGAACAGATCGGCGCGGGTGGCGCTGGCCAGCCGCGTGGCATTGCCTGGCGCGATCTTGACAGAGGTTATGACGGCACCGCCCTTCATGGCCGCATCCGGTGTGCTGCCGTCGGCACCCATGGTCAGCGCCACGGACCAGACCCGTGCCACATCGCCATCCGCCAGTTTCCGCCGCACCTCCGACGGTTTGGCGGGCGCGAAGATGCCGGGATGCTGCACCAGCATGCGGTCGATCAGCCGATCCGGTGCATCGGTCAGCAGGATGATGGCGTTGGGCTTGCACGCGGCCTTGGCCGGCGGCAGGCCGGCGATGGAGGCCACGTCCTGCAACCGCTTTGTGAACCGGCCTTCCTGATCCGGCGTGAAACCGCGCAGGGTGACGCAGAGCGGCTGATGCCAGCGGGCCAGCTGCTTGCCATGGGTATCGTCCAGCACATCGCCGACAAAGGCCTGGGATGCATCCTCCCCCGGTGCCTGCACCACGATCTCGGGCAGTACCTCCTGCGCCGTGACGGGCAGGGCCAGCAGCGGCAGAAGCAACAGCGGCAGGAGGCGGTGGTGGGGCATGCGGGCGCATCCATGGACGTGATCCCCATCAAGGTCCTGCAACCCGGCCCATCTGTAAACCTGTCCGATCGGCGGAGGCCGCTGCCGGGATGCTTCCCCGGCGGGCCTTACCGTCGCATGATGGGGCAAAGACACCGGAAGGAATGGTCATGATCGAGCTTTACACCGCCGCCACGCCCAACGGGCACAAGGTCTCCTGCACGCTGGAGGAACTGGGCCTGCCCTATAATGTCCATGTCGTGTCGCTGTCGAAGAATGAGCAGAAGGAACCCTGGTTCCTGGGCATGAACCCCAATGGCCGCATCCCCGTCATCGTTGACCGGGCGGAGGATCATACTGTCTTCGAATCGGGCGCCATCATGATCTGGCTGGCGGAAAAGACGGGCCGTCTGATGCCGACCGACGCCAAGGGCCGCAGTCAGGTGCTGCAATGGCTGATGTTTCAGATGGGCGGAGTGGGGCCGATGATGGGGCAGGCCAATGTCTTCCACCGCTATTTCCCGGAAAAGATCCCCGCCGCCATCGACCGGTACCAGAAGGAGACGAAACGCCTGCTGACCGTTCTGGACGGGCGGCTGAAGGATCATGAATTTCTGGCCGGCGATTTCTCCATCGCCGATATCGCCAACTGGTGCTGGGCCAGGACGCATGACTGGTCGGGTGTGGCCATCGATGACCTGCCGCACCTGTCGCGCTGGATCGCGCAACTGGATGCCCGACCGGGCTGTGCCGCCGGCCTGCTAAAGCCGCCCAAGAATGTGACGGCGGCCGAACTGGTGCAGTCGGCGCAGAATATCGTGGTGAGATAAGGGGTCACCCCTCCCGCCGGCGGCGCAGCAGGACGTAGTACGCCCCGCCGCCGCCATGCTGTGGCTGGGCCTGATGAACCGACAGGATGAGCGGGCCCACATCCGCCTCGCGCAGCCAGCGGGGAACAGACAGGCGCAGCACGCCCTCGCCGCGCGGCATCTGACCCTTGCCGGTGATGACCAGGACCATGCGCCGGCCGGCGGCATGGGACCGGCGGATGAAGCCGGAAAGGGCGTGATGCGCCTCGCTCTGCGTCATGCCATGCAGGTCGATGCGGCCATCAATGCCCATCCGGCCCTTGCGCACCTTTTCATCCGTCCGCCTGTCCACCCCCGGTATCCGGCCCAGAAGGGAAGGGGCCAGTTGCACGCTGACCTTGCCCTTTTCCTTCAGCGGGACACTGCGCAGCAGCTCGGCCAGCCGTTCGGCAGGGGCGGCAACGGGGGCGGCGGGCAAGGGGATGGCGGGTTTTGCCGTCACCAGACGGGTCGCCACGGGCTCCGCCGCCGCCTTCACCGCCGGCTTCTTTGGCGGGGCGGATTTACGCTTGGCAGCGATGGGCGTGGCATCGCGGACTACGGTATGCCAGAGGTCCAGCTCGGCATCCGTGGGCATTTTGGGGCGGCGATTATCGGTCATGCCGTGGCGGGGTCCGGTTCGCCCACCAGGATGATCTGCACCCGGCCCGGCCCGTGCGCATGGGGCAGGGAGGTCTGTTCGATGTCCGCCGTGCGCGACGGCCCTGTCACCATGTTGACGGTGCGCGGCATGCCCAGGCCGCGTGCCTGCTGCCGGATGGCAAGGCCGTGCCAGGCTTCCTCATAGGTGCCGACAATATGGTGCAAAGGCAGGATCACGATATGGATGCGTGGCAGGAAAAGAAGGCTGGTCGCCTGATCGGACCCGCTGGGTATCACCAGCGTGCCGGTTTCCGCAACGCCGGCCAGGGCCGTGGTGACGCCGACCTGATCCCCGGCCTGCGCACGGCCAAACGCCAACGACAGGCTGGGCCGCCGGTCCCAGGGGATGGCGCGCAGCCAGGGATCAGGCGCCACCCGCACCTGCAAGCCATGCCCCAGGCCCGACAGATAGTCGGCGACGGCGTGCGGCACACGGGCCGGATCGGCCACCCGTTCCACGCCCGCCCCCACCGTCGTCGCCATTTTCGTGAACAGCTCAATCAGGCCCAGCGCCGTCAGCCCCTTTACCCGGCCCGGCGTGGGATGGGCGGGCGGGGTTGCCAGGCGGGCGGCCACATCGGCGGCGGCGCGGCCTTCATCGCGTCCCCCCGCCTGTGCTGCGGCGCGGATGTGGCCCAGGATGGCACTGCGGCTATCCATGGCGGCGATCCTTGTACAGCGACTGGAAGGTGCGGCCCTGCGGTGCGGGGAAGTCGCGGGTCCCGGTCCAGCCGCCGGCCAGCGGCAGCGATTTGAATGACCCTTCCTTGCCCATCCACCCCATCACCCGCATGGCGATGGCGGTGACAAGGCGGTATAGGCGTGGCCGTTTGGCGAACAGCGCCCAGGCCCACAATCCCTGCCGCACGGAAGGGGGTGACAGGCGCCTTTCAAACTCCACCTCGCGCCAGCGATGCATGATCTTGGGCAGGGGGATTTTGACCGGGCACACACTTTCGCATTTGCCGCAGAAGGTGCTGGCGTTCGGCAAATGCCGCGCCTCCTTCACCCCGATCAGGGCGGGATCCAATGCTGCCCCGATAGGTCCCGGATAGACCCAGCCATAAGCATGGCCGCCGACCGCGTGATAGACGGGGCAATGGTTCATGCAGGCGCCGCAACGGATGCAGCGCAGCACCTCCTGCATCTCCGTGCCCAACAGGGCGGAGCGGCCATTATCCAGCAGCACGACATGGAACTCACGCGGCCCGTCCGCGTCATCCGCCCGGCGCGGGCCGGTGGAGAAGGTGGTATAGGCCGTGATCTCCTGCCCCGTGGCAGAGCGCGCCAGCAGGCGCAGCATCAAGGTGGCGTCCGCTAGCGTCGGCACCACCTTCTCGATCCCGGTCAGCACGATGTGACAGCGGGGCAGGGTCTGTGTCAGATCGCCATTGCCCTCATTCGTGACAATGATGGTGCTGCCCGTTTCCGCCACCAGGAAATTGGCGCCCGTGATGCCGATATCGGCATTCAGGAACACATCGCGCAACTCCCCCCGCGCCTCCGCCAGAAGGTCGGTCGGCTGATCCAGGGGGCGGTCGGGGGGCAGATGGGTGTGGGTGCGGCGGAAATCGGCGGCCACCTGTTCCTTGGACAGGTGCAGGGCCGGGGCCACGATGTGGCTGGGCACCTCCCCCCTTATTTGCAGGATATATTCGCCCAGGTCGGTTTCGACCGCTTTGATCCCGGCTGCCTCCAGCGCGGCATTCAGGCCGATCTCCTCCGACACCATCGACTTGCCCTTGGCGATCAGGCGGGCGTCGCGTTCCGTCGCCAGTCGCAGGATGATGGACCGCGCCTCCGCCGCGTCGCGCGCCCAATGCACATGGCCGCCGCTGTCGCGCACCTGCGCTTCAAACGCTTCCAGATAATGGTCAAGATGGGAAAGCGTATGGTCCTTTACCGCCTTGGCGGCGTCGCGCAGGGCCTCGAATTCCGGCAGGTTGGCGACGGCGCGGGCGCGGTTGACGGGAAAGCCCGTCTTGAACTTGGTCAGCGCCCGGCGCAGGTCCGGATCGGTCAGGGCGTCTGCGGCGCGGGCGGGAAAATCGGCGGAATGTGGCTGCATCACCCCTCCGCCCGGCCGATGGGGGCCGTGTCGGGATCACCGGCCAGCACCTCTGCCACATGCCGCACATCGATATCATGGCCCAGGCGCGACAGGCGGCCCGCCATGTTCATCAGGCAGCCGAGATCACCGGCCAGCAGTGTATCGGCCCCCGTGGCGACAATCGCCTCCACCTTCTCATTCACCATATGGGTGGAGATGTCGGGATATTTCACACAGAAGGTGCCGCCAAAGCCACAGCAGACATCCGCCCCCTGCATCTCCGTCAGGTCGACGCCGGGCAGGCTGGCCAGCAGGCGGCGGGGCTGTTCCTTCACCCCCATCTCTCGCAGGCCCGAACAGCTGTCATGATAGGTGACGGTGCCGGCAAAGCCGGGGATGGCCGTGTCCATGCCCATGATGTCGGTCAGGAACCGCGTCAGTTCCCAGGTGCGGTCGGCCAGTGCCGTGGCCCGCGCGGCCCAGGCCGGATCATCGCGGAACAGTTCCGGGTAATGTTTGCGCAGCATGCCCGAACAGGACCCGGACGGTGCGACCACATAATCACAGCCCTCGAACGCCTGGATCATGGTCCTTGCCAGCGCCTCCGCCGTGGTCCGGTCGCCATTGTTCCAGGCCGGCTGCCCGCAGCAGCTTTGCGATGGCACGGTGACCTGACACCCGGCGCGTTCCAGCAAGGTGACCGCCGCGAACCCCACCGCCGGGCGGAACAAATCCACCAGACAGGTGACCAGCAGGCCGACTTTGGGCGGATTTGCAGGGGGCATGCGGGCAGGGTCCGTCGCCGATCAGGGAGGTGCGCAGAGTACATGATCTGGGGCGCGGGCGTGGCGAAAAAAGGGGCCGGATCAAGCCTTTGCCCTGTCAGGCTCCGGTATCGTGCGGATGCTGGGGCAGGGTCCAGGCACCGCTGCGCAGCTTCTCCTCGAACTGCCGCCCCAGGTCACCCAGGCTGGTCTGTGCCAACCGCGACACAAGCAGGGTGCGCGCGGCGGACAGGCTGTCCTCCAGCGCCTGATTGACGGCCTGTTCCACCAGACAGGTGGGGTTGTCCACCGACGGGCCGATGGCGAAAAGCTGTGGCTCGCCCAGCGCCTGATAGATGTCCAGCAGGCTGATCGCGTCCAGTGGGCGGGCCAGGACCCAGCCGCCGCCATGCCCCTTTTCTGACCTGACCAGCCCTTGCTGACGCAGGCCCGCCATGGTCCGGCGCACCACCACGGGGTTGGTATTCAGCATGGCGGCCAGCGTTTCGGACGTGGCTGCCCCTTCCAGCCGATCCATGTGGATCAGGGCATGCAGCATGCGGGAAAGGCGGCTGTCGGGTCGCATGGTTCTGCTTACCGCATGCCGGTTTTCGTAACAAGAGATGTTGCGTAATTCCGCTATCGCCTCCATCATGTAACTTATGAAGTAACATGATGGAGGCGATAATGCTTCATGACGTGATTATCATCGGTGGCGGCTTTGCCGGGCTGGCCGCCGCCATGCCCCTGACGCGGGCGCGGCGGCGCGTGCTGCTGATCGATGCGGGGCAGCCGCGCAACCGGTTCGCGGCGCATTCCCATGGGTTCCTGGGGCAAGACGGGGTGGCACCGGTGGACATCCAAGCACGCGGCATGGCCGAACTGTCCGCCTATCCGACCTTCACCCTGGTGCGGGGGGAGGTGGTGGGGGCGGGGGGCACTCCGGATGCCTTTACTGTCACCCTGGCGGATGGCAGCACCCTTGAGGGCCGGCGTCTGATCCTGGCCACCGGCGTGCGGGATGAATTGCCGGCCATTCCGGGCATGAAGGAACGCTGGGGCGTGGGTGCCCTGCATTGCCCCTATTGCCATGGTTGTGAGGTGGCGGGGCAGCCACTTGGCGTTCTGGGCACCCAGGCCGGATCGGATATGAAGGTGCTGCTGGTGTCGGATTGGGGGCCTGTCACCCTGTTCACCCAGGACGCGTTCTTGCCAGGGGCGGAGATGATGGCGCGGCTGAGCGAACGCGGTATCACCGTGGAAAGGGTGCCGATCACGGAAATGCTGGGCGAGGCACCGTCACTGTCGGCGGTGAAGCTGGCCGATGGGCGGGTTCTGCCCCTGGCCGCCCTGTTCGTCGGACCCCGCACCCATATGGCCAGCCCCCTGGCCCTGCAATTGGGCTGCGCCTTTGAGGAGGGGCATAGCGGCCCCTATCTGCGGATCAATGAGGGCAAGGAAACCAGCGTGCCCGGCATCTTCGCGGCGGGTGACGCCACCATGCAGATGCACAGCGCCACCTTGTCGGTGGCGTCGGGTATGCTTGCGGGGGTGGGGGCACACCGGTCGCTGCTGGGGCTTTGATCGGACCTACAGCTTCACGGGCATGGCGGGCAGGCGGCAGCGGATGGTGCTGCCATTCTGCCCGTCGCTTTCAATCTCAACCGCACCGCCATGCAGTTCCACGAAGCTCTTCACCAGCGACAGGCCCAGGCCAGCACCGCCCGACCCTGTATTGCCGGCGGCCCCGCGTTCGAACCGTTCGAAGACGCGGCTCTGTTCCTCGCTGGTGATGCCCAGGCCGGTATCGGCGACGCCCAGCACGACCTGATCGCCCTGCCGTTCCGCTGACAGGGTGATGCGGCCGCCGGCGGGGGTGAACTTGATGGCGTTGGAGACAAGGTTGAACAAGGCCTGTTTCAGCCGCTTCTCGTCCCCCTGCATGGCCCCGACATGGTCGGGAACATCGACGCGCAGGTCCAGCCCCTGCTTGCGGGCCCAGTCGCGGGTCAATCCTGCGACCGAATGCAGAAGCTGGGGAATGTCGAACTGTTCTTGTTCCAGCACCATGAACCCGGCCTCGATGGTGGCCAGATCCAGAATGTCATTGACCAGGGACAAGAGGCGCCGGCTCGCCTCCAGCACGCCCTTGGCATATTCCTGCTGCCGGTTGTTCAGCGGCCCGAAATACTGATTATGCAGGATTTCAGCGAAGCCCATGATGGCGTTCAGCGGCGTGCGCAGCTGATAGGAGACGTTGGCGATGAATTCCGCCTTCAACCGGTCGGCCGCCTCCAGTGCCTCGTTGCTGGAGCGCAGCGCCGTCTCCACCTTGTCGCTGTCGGTAACGTCCAGGCAGGAGAACAGCACCGCCCCGTCGGGCAGCGGCACCAGGGCATAGCGCAGGACCGATCCATCGACCCGGCGCATGATGCCGGCATCCGCGGCGCGTTCCAGCAGGCGGCTGACCAGCCGGTCCCGCTCCTGATCCCAATCCCCGCCTTCATCCAAAAGCGGGCGCACGAAATCGACCAGCCGGTTGGCATGCGGCTCGCCCCGCACCTGTTCGGCATCGACGGACCAGAGGCGCTGGAAGGCCGGGTTGCAGAGTTTCAGGCGGCCATCGCCGCCGAACACGGCCACCCCCTCCGCCAGATTGTCCAGCGTCTCCTGCTGCACAGCCATCAGGGTGTTGTAGGAGCTTTCCAGGGCCAGGGTGTGGGTCACATCCTCCGCCACGAACATCAGTCCACCAAACGGATGCGGCACCACGAGGGAGCGCAGCGTCCGCCCGTCGGGCAGATGCATCAGCTCTTCCATCGGTTCGATCAGCGAGGTGAACAGGCCCAGCTGCTGCTTCTTCCAGCGCGGGAAATCCGCCTCTTCCGTCAGCTTGCGGCGGTCACGCAGGTCTTCCAGCACCTCGCCAAAGGTTGGTTCCTCCGCCAGCCAGCCCGTATCCATGTCCCACAGCCGCGCAAAGGCGTGGTTATGGAACTTGATCCGCATGTCGGGGCCATAGATGGCAATGGCGGAGCCCAGCTGGTGCAGCACCTCGCCATGCGCATCGATATGGCGGGTCAGCTCGTCTTTCAGGCCGCGTTCGGTGGTCCGGTCCACGGCCATGCCGATCATGCAGCCCTGCGGCAGGGGGACCTCGGTCAGTTGGAACAGACGGCGGTCGCCATCCACCACCAGGAACCGTTCCTCGCTCTGCGCCGCCCCCGTCTCCCGCGCGCGCTGAGCCAGGTCGCGGGGCGCGCCGAACAGGCCGCCGCCGGGCAGTTCGCGGCCTGCCTCCAGCACCTGTTCCGGGCTGCTGTCCAGCAGGTTGGCATAGGCCTGATTGCACCAGTCCAGGTCCAGCGAAGCATTGCGCCGCCAGAGCGGGATGGGCAGGGTGGACAGAAGGCAACGCAGCTTTTCCAGCTCCATCGCCTGCGCACCTTGCAATTCCTGACGGCGCACCTGTTCCTGGCCCTGCGGTGTGACATCGCGCAGCCAGAGCAGATGAAGGGCGGTACCATCCGTCGCCTTGCCCCGCCGGCCACTGGCCAGGAAGAAGGCGGAGCCGTCGGCAAGCCGGACATTGATCTGGAAGGGCTGCCCACTGTCGGTCAGATGGCGGAAGGAACCGTGCAGAGCGGCGGCATCGCTAGGCGCCAGCGCCTGCTCCACATCCTCCAGCCCGCGCACCTGTTCCAGGCCCAGTAGGGCCGCGAATCCGGCGGACTGCGCCAGATCGCCATCGTTGCCCAGGGCGAACCAGGCATCGGGGCTGGCATCCATCAGGGCCAGCAGACGGGCATTCTCCGTCCGCGTCTCCTGCATATCCAGTTCCCGCCCCCGGCCCCAGGCCAGAAGCCGCAGGAACATGGCGGCGATGGTCAAAAGCAGGGCCAGCGTCAGCAGGCCGAGCACGGGGGATTGCGCTTCCCACAGGGGAAGCAGCATCCAGCCGATCGCAGCCAGCCCCAGCAGGGCGGCACCGGCGATCGCGATGACATGGGCGACAGCGGGCTTCACAATGGGCCAGAGTGTAGGGGGTGAAACCATTGAAATGCAAGCATCAGGGGGCAGAGCCGGGGCCAGGGTGGGACTGTCCCATGGTGCCCATGCTTGACGTTGTCCGCCGCCTGCCCACATAGCAGGGCGTGTTCTTCCTTCCTTTGCCTTGAGTGAGCCCGATGACCGGCAATCCAAACCCCCACGACCCTATCCAGTGGCATGGCACCACCATCATTTCTGTCCGCAAGGATGGGCAGGTGGTCATCGCCGGTGACGGCCAGGTGTCGATGGGGCAGACGGTGATGAAGTCCAATGCCCGCAAGGTCCGCCGCTTGGCGGGCGGGTCCGTCATGGCCGGATTCGCCGGCGCCACCGCCGATGCCTTCGCCCTGTTCGAACGGCTGGAAGCCAAGCTGGAGCAGCATCCGGGGCAGTTGACCCGTGCGGCGGTGGAAATGGCCAAGGATTGGCGCACCGACCGCTATCTGCGCCGTCTGGAGGCGCTGATGGCCGTGGCGGACAAGGATGTGTCCCTGGTCATCACCGGCAATGGTGACGTTCTGGAACCCGAGGACGGCATTATCGGTATCGGATCTGGCGGCTCCTATGCCCTGGCGGCGGCCCGCGCGCTCAAAGATATTGATGGTTTCGATGCCGAAATGATCGCCCGGCGCGCGATGAAAGTGGCCGCCGACATCTGTGTCTATACCAACCATTCGGTCACGCTGGAGAAGATGTGATGAGTGCCACCGCCTTCTCCCCGCGTGAGATCGTTTCGGAACTGGATCGATTTATTGTCGGCCAGAACGAGGCCAAGCGCGCCGTCGCCATCGCGCTGCGCAACCGTTGGCGTCGTCAGCAATTGACCGGCCAGATGCGTGAGGAAGTATATCCCAAGAACATCCTCATGATCGGCCCGACCGGCGTGGGCAAGACCGAGATCGCGCGGCGTCTGGCCAAGCTGGCCCAGGCCCCGTTCGTGAAGGTGGAGGCCACCAAGTTCACCGAAGTCGGCTATGTCGGTCGCGACGTGGAACAGATCATCCGTGATCTGGTCGAAGCCGCCATCGTCATGACCCGCACCCGCCTGCGCCAGGAAGTGGCCGCCAAGGCCGAATTGCATGCCGAGGAACGGGTGCTGGACGCGCTGGTTGGTGACGGGGCGGGTGCGGAGACCCGCGCCAAGTTCCGCAAGATGCTGCGCGAAGGCACGCTGAACGACCGGGAGATCGAGGTGCAGGTGGCCGACAATGCCGTTCCCGGCATGCCGACCTTCGATGTGCCCGGCATGCCGGGCGCCCAGATGGGCATGGTCAATCTGGGTGACATTTTCGGCAAGGCCTTTGGTGGCGGTCGCACCAAGACCCGCAAGATGAGCGTGTCTGAAAGCTATGAAGTGCTGATGGCCGAGGAAAGCGACAAGCTTCTCGATAATGAGAAGGTGGTCGCCGAGGCTATCCATGCGGTGGAGCAGAACGGCATCGTCTTCCTGGACGAGATCGACAAGATCTGTGCGCGTGGCGAACATCGCGGTGGTGGCGACGTGTCGCGTGAAGGCGTGCAGCGCGACCTGCTGCCCCTGATTGAGGGCACGGTGGTGTCCACCAAGCATGGGGCCGTGAAGACCGACCATATCCTGTTCATCGCGTCCGGCGCCTTCCATGTCGCCAAGCCCAGCGACCTGCTGCCGGAATTGCAGGGCCGTCTGCCCATCCGCGTGAATTTACAGCCGCTCACCCAGGCCGATTTCCGCCGCATCCTGACGGAGCCGGAATGCAGCCTGATCAAGCAATATGTGGCCCTGCTGAAGACGGAGGAGGTCGAACTGGTCTTCACCGACGACGCCATTGACGAACTGGCCCGGCTGGCCGCTGAGATCAACCGGACGGTAGAGAATATCGGCGCCCGCCGCCTGCACACTGTGATGGAGCGACTGCTGGAGGAAATCAGCTTCGCTGCGACGGAAAAGAGCGGGGAGGTGATCACGGTGGATGCCGCCTATGTCCGTCAGCAGTTGGACGGCTTGTCGCAGAATACCGATCTGTCGAAGTTCATTTTGTAATGACAGGAAGGTTCAGTGCAGTGACTCTAAGTGAAGATGCAGACAAACAGCTTGAGAAGCCTTACGTCCTATGTGTTGATGTCGGTGGCCCAACAAAGATTGGCTGGGCTGATTCTAAAGGGCTGTGTGGAACCGGGGAGAGCTTAGGCGAGGCCTTGGACCAGCTAGCGATCCATCTTCTCTCCGGGCGACCGGTCGCGCTAGGTTTCGAAGCTCCGATCTGGACACCGGTTCGCGTCGAACTTGGACGGATCACAAGTCGTCGCGGAGGAGTTGAGATAACCTATAATCGCGCCTGGTCGGCAGGTGCTGGCGCTGGCGCACTTGGTGCTGCGTTGGCACTAATGCCATGGTGCTTACGCAGAATTGCTTTACGAGCGGGGCCCGTAGCGACAACGATCGATCCGCAGCACTTTCGCACAGCCGGGGGTCTGTTGATCTGGGAGGCGTTTGTCAGCGGGGCAATGAAGACGACTGGCGGATCTCACAATGACGATGCCCGGCTTGCGTGTGACGCATTTGTGAACCGATGGCCGGACCTTAGCTCCGACATACCAGCGGAATCAGCAATTAATCATGCGGTTTCTTCCGCGATGGTAGCTGGACTGTCGGTTCACGAGAGCGAATTGGCAAAATCAGCCCTTGTTGTGGGCGTTAATGCCAAGACGTGAACATTGGGTAAACCAATTGGAAGGATAAATGGCGGAGAGGGTGGGATTCGAACCCACGGTACCCTTGCAGGTACTTCGGTTTTCGAGACCGACGCGTTCGACCACTCCGCCACCTCTCCGCATGACCCCGCCGCGCATGATTTCCGGCGGTCAACCGGGGCGTCCTGGCGAAGTGGCGCGGAAGCTACACAAACAGCCGACGCGATGCAACAGTCCTTTTTTGTCGCATCGCTACAATATATAAGGAACTCCATGCGGCGGATGGGCCCCACCCTTGCAGGGCGCGGGGGTCCAGGACCCCAGGAAAAGAGTCGGTTCCTGGTTGACAGCCCGTCTCGGACAGGTATATTCCGCCGCCTCTGGAAACGGAGCCTCTTTGGCTGCCGTATTCCTTTTTGCGGCAGAATGGAAGGGGCCATCCCATTGGCGGGGGTTCCCGGATCTTTAAGAAGTGGTGGTTAGAATGTTCGCAGTCATCCGCACCGGCGGTAAGCAGTACAAGGTCGCGGCCGGCGACGTCATTCGGGTTGAGAAGCTGGCCGGTGAGGCTGGCGCCTCCCTGAAGCTGGACGAAGTCCTGCTGGTCAGCAACGAGGGCACCACCACCGTCGGTACGCCCCTGATCGCCAATGCCGTCGTCACGGCTGACGTTGTCGCCCAGGATCGCAACGACAAGATCATCATCTTCAAGAAGAAGCGCCGCCAGAACTACCGCCGGAAGAATGGCCATCGTCAGGAAGTGACGGTGCTGCGCATCACCGGTATCCAGGCCTGAGCGCCTTTTTGAAGCATTCGGTAAGGAGTAACTACCATGGCACATAAAAAGGCAGGCGGTTCGTCCCGCAATGGTCGCGATACCGCTGGTCGCCGTCTGGGCGTCAAGCGCTTCGGCGGTGAGCTGGTTCTGGCCGGCAATATCCTGGTCCGTCAGCGCGGCACCAAGTTCCATGCTGGCGAGAATGTCGGCATCGGCAAGGACCACACGCTGTTCGCGCTGGTTCACGGCAATGTCGAGTTCAAGACCGGCCTGAAGGGCCGCACCTTCGTGGCCGTCAACGAAGTCAGCTTCGATGACGAGCCGGCGATTGCTGCCGAGTAAGGTCTGTCCATCGGCCTTTGGGCCGGTGACCGGAATTTGACGGGTCGGGGGAGCGGGCAACCGTTCCCCCGATTTGTTTTGTTTGGCATTTGGTTGCCGGTGGGGCTTTGAACTCAACAAGCCCGCTTGCCCAACCTTGCTACCCCCGCGAAGGCAGGGGTCCTGGGGGACAAGGGCCGGCGTTGGGGTCCTGTGGCCCCTGGGTCCCCGCTTTCGCGGGGAAGGCAATTGATGGTGCGGGCGGGTTTCGCTGTCTGTGGCCGTTTTCTCTCTTTGATCCTTTGCGTGCGGTGCCGCCATGAAGTTCCTTGATCAGTGCAAAATCTACCTGCGTAGCGGTGATGGCGGGCCGGGTGCGGTGGCGTTCCGGCGTGAGAAGTTCATCCCCTTCGGCGGGCCGGATGGCGGCAATGGCGGGCGTGGCGGCGATGTGGTGATCGAGGCCGTGGACGGCCTGAACACGCTGATCGACTATCGCTATCAGCAGCATTTCAAGGCCAAGAAGGGCGACCATGGCATGGGGTCGTCGCGCAATGGCGGTCGTGGCGCCGATGCGGTGCTGCGCGTCCCCGTGGGGACCCAGGTGCTGGATGAGGATCAGGAAACGGTCATCGCCGACATGACCGAGGCCGGTCAGCGCATCGTGCTGCTGAAGGGCGGCGATGGTGGATTCGGTAACGAGCATTTCAAGACCAGCACCAACCGTGCCCCCCGCAATTTCGGCCCCGGCTGGCCGGGGGAGGAGCGCTGGGTCTGGCTGCGTCTGAAGCTGATCGCCGATGCCGGGCTTCTGGGCCTGCCCAATGCCGGCAAGAGCACCTTCCTGGCCGCGGTCAGCCGTGCGCGGCCCAAGATCGCCGATTACCCCTTCACGACCCTGGTGCCCAACCTGGGCGTGGTGAAGGCCGGCGAGGAAGAATTCGTCATCGCCGATATCCCCGGCCTGATCGAAGGTGCGCATGAAGGCCACGGCCTGGGCACCCGTTTCCTGGGCCATGTGGAGCGCACGCGCGTGCTGCTGCACCTGATCGATGGTACGCAGGAAGATGTGCAACTGGCCTACCGCACCATCCGCCGCGAGCTGCGCATGTATGGCGGCGGTCTGGCCGACAAGAAGGAAATCGTCGTCCTGAACAAGGTCGATGCATTGACCGAGGAAGAGATCGAGTTCAAGCGCACCAAGCTGCGCAGGTCGGCCAAGAAGCCCGTGTTCGTGATGTCGGGTGCGGCGGGCGAGGGCGTGCAGGAAGTGCTCTACGCCCTGCTGAACATCATCAAGGAAGGCCGTGCCGAAGAAGGCATGGCGGCGGAAGAGGCGGCGTACAGGGCGCGGTATCGGCCGATTGAGGAGTGAGCGGTGGGGGGGCTGTTGCTCCCTCACCCTCCCACCCGCTGACACGGGCGGGCCCCTCCCTCTCCCACATTCGTGGGCGAGGGAGGAAGTTTTTGCCCCTTGCCCGCACGGCGGGAGAGGGAGGGGTCCATTGGCGCCAGCCAATGGGAGGGTGAGGGAGCTCCCTTGTCCCGCCCCATGCACCCCATCGCCCCCGCCCATCCGTGCTGCGGCGTTGACAGGTCGTCAAACATCCCTATCTTGCAGCAATCGAACGGCGGCCCCTGGTTTGCCGTGCCCTTTGTCATGCGGAAAGGCTCCCTCACGGGGGTGACGGCGTTGAAGAAGAAGCTGTTCATCAAGACCTATGGCTGCCAGATGAATGTCTATGACAGCGACCGCATGGCCGATGTCCTGGGGCCGCTGGGCTATGAGCCGACGGATACGCCCGACGGCGCCGACATGGTGATCCTGAACACCTGCCATATCCGCGAAAAGGCATCGGAAAAGGTCTATTCCGAGCTGGGCCGCATCCGGCACCTTCAGAATGAGAAGGCGGCGGACGGTGGGCGCATGGTCGTTGCGGTTGCCGGCTGCGTGGCACAGGCGGAGGGGGCGGAGATCATGATGCGTGCCCCGCATGTCGATATGGTGTTCGGGCCGCAGACCTATCACCAGCTGCCCGAGATGGTGACACGCGCGGTGCGCGGGGCCGGCGGGGTGGTGAATACCGACTTCCCGGTGGAGAGCAAGTTCGACCTGTTGCCCGAGGAAAGCGCCAAGCCGCAGGGGCCGGCGGCGTTCCTGTCCGTGCAGGAAGGCTGCGACAAGTTCTGCACCTTCTGCGTCGTCCCCTACACGCGCGGGTCGGAGTACAGCCGCCCCGTGGGTCAGGTGCTGAACGAGGCCCGGCGGCTGGTGTCGCATGGCGTGCGGGAGATCACCCTGCTGGGCCAGAATGTGAATGCGTTTCATGGTGAGGCTGCGGACGGCAGCGTCTGGGGCCTGGGGCGTCTGATCCGCGCGCTGGCAGAGATCGAGGGGCTGGAGCGTATCCGCTATACCACCAGCCACCCGCGCGACATGGATGATGACCTGATCGACGCGCATGGTACGGTACCGCAACTGATGCCGTTCCTGCATCTGCCGGTACAGTCGGGCAGCGACCGTATCCTGGCGGCCATGAACCGCAAGCATACGGGCGATGATTACCGCCGCCTGATCGACCGGCTGCGCGCGCGTCAGCCCGATCTGGCCCTGTCGTCGGATTTCATCACGGGCTTTCCCGGTGAGACGGATCAGGATTTCGCCGACACGCTGCGCCTGATAACCGATATCGGCTATGCCCAGGCCTATAGCTTCAAATATTCTGCCCGTCCGGGCACGCCCGCCGCCGGTCTGGAAGGCCGTCAGGTGGACGAAAAGGTGAAGGATGAGCGGTTGCAGGCGGTTCAGCAGCTGCTGAACGCCCAGCAGGTGGCCTTTAACCAGACCATGATCGGGCGGAACCTGACAGTGCTGTTCGACCGGGTGGGTAAGTTGGAGGGTCAGTTGCTGGGCCGTAGCGCGTATATGCAGTCGGTCTATGTGCAGGCGCCGGCCCGGTTGATGGGCCAGATGGTGGAGGTGCATGTCACCGGCGCCTTCGCCAACAGTCTGTCCGGCCATGTTGTGACTGGTGAAACCATGAGTCAGGCCGCCCGCCCGGCGGTGGAGGCACACGCTTGACCAACCTGGAACTGTCGTTCGACGATAACCGCCTGCTGCCGCTGCTGTTCGGGGAGCATGGCCAGTTCCTGACACGGCTGGAAAAGCAGACGGGCACGCGGCTGATGTCGCGCGGCAATGTGCTGTCCATCGCCGGTGATGATGAATCCGCCCAGGCCGCGCGGGCCGCCATTCTGGCCCTGTGGGACCGGGTGAAGGCTGGCATGCCCGTGGGACCGGGGGAGGTGGATGCCGCCGCCCGTCTGGCCATCAGTGCGGACGTGCTGAGCAGCGGCAATGCGCTCGCCCAACTGTCGGACCCGCGCGCGGGCCTGAAGACCAAGCGCCGCACCATCACCCCGCGCAGCGCCACCCAGGCGCGCTATCTTGAGGCGCTGGCCGAAAGCGAGCTAGTGTTCGGTCTTGGCCCCGCCGGAACGGGCAAGACCTATCTGGCCGTGGCGCAGGCGGTCAGCCTGCTGATGCAGGGTTCCATCGAACGCATCATCCTGTCGCGCCCGGCGGTGGAGGCGGGGGAGCGTCTGGGTTTCCTGCCCGGCGATATGAAGGAGAAGGTCGATCCCTATCTCCGCCCGCTCTATGACGCGCTGCATGACATGCTGCCGGGGGATCAGGTCACCAAGCGGCTGGAGACCGGGGTCATCGAAGTGGCGCCGCTGGCCTTCATGCGCGGTCGCACGCTGGCCCATGCCTTCGTCATCCTGGACGAGGCGCAGAACACCACGCCCATGCAGATGAAGATGTTCCTGACCCGTCTGGGTGAGGGAAGTCGGATGGTGGTGACGGGCGATGTCACCCAGATCGACCTGCCCACCGGACAGAAATCTGGCCTTCGCGAGGCACTGACCATCCTGCGCGGGGTGGAAGGCGTGTCCTTCGTTGAGTTTACCGACCAGGATGTTGTGCGCCACCCGCTGGTGGGCCGCATCGTCCGGGCCTATGACGCGGCTGATCGCGCGCGGGAAGGGGCGTGAACATGCCGGATCGTGTCGAGATTGCGCTGTCCATCGAGGATGAGCGCTGGGAAGCGTCGGTTGCCGACGTGGAAATGTTGTGCGAGCGCTCGGCCCGCTCCGCCCTGGCGGCGGCGCATGCCCAGGACCCGGACTGGCTGCCCGTAGGCCCGATTGAGATGTCGGTGATCCTGGCCGATGACAATACGGTTCAGGAACTGAACAAGAATTATCGCGGCAAGGACAAGCCCACCAACGTCCTGTCCTTCGCCCTTTACGCCGATGGCGGCGATGAAGAGGGCGAGGAGGAGGATTATGAGGATGAAGAACAGGAAGAAGACGAGCCTGATGACGGCGATGTGGAATTCCTGTCGCCAGAGGCCCCGGTTCCTGTAATATTGGGCGATGTGATTCTGGCGTTTGAAACGGTGGAACGCGAGGCGCGTGAGCAGCGCAAAGCCTTTGCCGACCATCTGGCCCACCTTGTGACCCACGGCGTTCTGCATCTCCTGGGTTACGACCATATTGAGGATTCCGAGGCCGAACAGATGGAACGGCTGGAAACCCAGATACTGTCGGGGCTTGGTATCGCCGACCCCTATGCCGGGCTGCCGGAAGGACACCGCGCGCCTGATGATCCCGGCGGCTCCGCCGCGAATGGTCCCGGCGGCTCCGCCGCGAATGGTCCCGGC
>NZ_JBMDKE010000021.1:0-111847 GCF_057809555.1 Niveispirillum sp. FG156
CCGAAATATTCCCCAGACCTGAACCCGATCGAGCAGTTCTTTGCCAAGCTCAAACACCACTTGCGAAATGCTCAGGAACGATCCGCCGATGCCGTCTGCGACGCCATCGGCAAAATCCTCCAAACCATCAAACCCGACGAATGCTCAAATTATCTTACAAATGCAGGGTACAAACAAACCTAATCTCATCACGCTCTAATTCCGGCGCCGTTGATGTTTCCCATCGCTGGCGCCGGAATTTGGACCGGTTATGGTTGAACAGCACCCGCCAATCCTTATATTGCCCGAGACTATTGGAGCGGAAAGGCGGACTGCCGCGTGATATTGACAGCCATCCTTGCCATCATCCTGGCCGCGGCCATCGCCCCCACCCTCAATCGGGTGTTGCCCGCCCTGTCACACTGGTTGCTGGCCTTGGTGCCGCTGTCCGCCGCCCTTTGGTTCGCGACACAGGTTCCGGGCGTGGCGGCGGGCGTGCACGTTCTGGAAACCACCCGTTGGGCGCCATCGCTGGGCGTCGCGCTGTCCTTCCGGCTGGACGGGCTGTCGCTGCTGTTCGCCCTGTTGATCTGCGGGATCGGCGCCTTCATCGTCATCTATTCCGGCGGCTATCTGCGCGGTCATCCGCGTGAGGGGCGGTTCCACCTGTTCATCCTGGCCTTCATGGCCGCGATGCTGGGACTGGTCACGGCAGATGATCTGATCAGCCTGTTTGTGTTCTGGGAATTGACCAGCATCACCAGCTTCATGCTGATCGGCTTCAATCATGAGGATGCCCGGTCGCGGCGGTCGGCCATCCAGGCGCTGCTGGTCACTGGCGGCGGCGGCATGGCCTTGCTGGCTGGACTTGTCCTGATGGGTATGGCGTCGGGGGAATGGACCCTGTCGGCCATTGCCGCCTCGGGCACCGATCTGCGCACCAATTCGCTCTATCTCGCCATGCTGGTCCTGCTGCTACTGGCCGCCTTTACCAAGTCGGCGCAGGTCCCGTTCCATTTCTGGCTGCCCAACGCCATGGACGCACCGACCCCGGTCAGCGCCTATCTGCATTCCGCCACCATGGTGAAGGCCGGCGTCTACCTGCTGGCCCGGCTGAACCCCACGCTGGGCGGGACGGAGGCCTGGTTCTGGGCCTTGACCATTGCCGGTGGCGTCACGGCCCTGTGGGGCTCGGCCATGGCCCTGCGCTCCACCGATCTGAAGAAGATTCTGGCCTATACCACGCTCATGGCGCTGGGCGTTCTGGTGCTGCTGATCGGTATCGGCAGCGACGGCGCCTTGAAGGCCTTCGCCGGGTTTCTGCTGGCCCATTCCCTTTACAAGGGCGCGCTGTTCATGGGTGCCGGCTCCGTGGACCATGGCAGCGGCACGCGCGAGGTTGGTGAGTTAGGGGGGCTTTGGGGCAAGATGCCGGCCACGGGCCTGTTCATTGCCGTGGCCGCCCTGTCGATGGCGGGGCTGCCCCCATTGCTGGGGTTTGTCGCCAAGGAACTGATCTACGACGATATTTTCCGCAACGGTCACTATCTGGCACTGGCCGCCCTGCTGCTGGCCAATGCCGCAATGGTGGCAGCAGCGGCAACGATTTTTCTGAAGCCGTTCCTGGGGTCTCCGACAAAGGCCGCCGCGCATGCGCATGAAGGGGGGCCGGCACTTCTGGCCGGACCCGGCATCCTGGCGGGCCTGTCGCTGCTGTTCGGCCTGTGGGTCGGGCTGCCGCAGGGGTTGCTGGGTGCTGCCGCCGGTGCGGTGCGGGGCACGCCGCTGGGCCTGGAACTGCATCTCTGGCATGGGTTCACGCCCGCACTGGGCCTTTCCGCCCTGACGGTCGCGCTGGGCGTGGGGATTTACGCGGGTCTACCGGCTGTGAAGAACGCCCTGTCCAGGATACAGCAGGCCACCCGGATCGATCATGACCGCGCCTGGGACTGCCTGCTTGCCTTGCTGGACCGCCTGGCACGGCAGGTGACCGGCTGGTTGCAGGACGGGATGCTGCACCGGTACCTCGCCTGGATCTTCACCGGTATCCTGGTTCTGTTGGGTGCGACCCTGGCCGCGCGCGGCGGGCTGGTCTGGCCGGGCATCAGCCTGGAGGTTGAGGATGCGCTGGGCGGATCGCTGGCCCTGTTGATGCTGGGCGGCACCGTCGGGGCCATCCGGGCGCGGTCACGTATGGAGGCGATCCTGTCGCTGGCCATCACGGGCATGTCGGTCGCCTTGTTCTTCCTGCTGTTCGGGGCGCCCGATGTCGGCATCACCCAGCTGATGGTGGAAACTTTGTCGGCCATCATCCTGGTGCTGATCATGGCGAAGCTGCCGATGCTGCCGCCGGGATCGGACCGGACAAGGGCGGCCAAACTTTTCCATGCCATACTGGCCCTGGGCCTGGGCGGGGTGGTCAGCGCCATCATGCTGGCCGTGCTGGACCAACCGCTGGCGCTGGATCTGTCGCGCTTCTTTGGCGACACCTCGCTGCTGGAGGCGCATGGCCGCAACATCGTCAATGTCATCCTGGTCGATTTCCGTGGCTTCGATACGCTGGGTGAGATCACCGTGATCGCCAGCGCGGGCCTGGGCGTCTTCGCCCTGCTGCGGGCCCGGATGGGAAAGAGGGGCCG
Organism: Niveispirillum sp. FG156; assembly: GCF_057809555.1. Classification (NCBI taxonomy): domain Bacteria; kingdom Pseudomonadati; phylum Pseudomonadota; class Alphaproteobacteria; order Rhodospirillales; family Azospirillaceae; genus Niveispirillum; species Niveispirillum sp. FG156. The sequence continues at coordinate 2,619 of NZ_JBMDKE010000021.1, forward strand.
GTCATAATGGACAGTCTGATCCTGCGCACCGGTGTTCGGCTGCTGCTGCCCCTCATGCTGCTGTTCAGCGTTTTCATCTTGTGGCGGGGCCATAATGAACCGGGCGGTGGCTTTGTCGGCGGCCTGATCTGTGCCGTAGGCTTCGCCCTGCATGCCCTGGCCTTCGGGGTGAAGGCCATGCGCGACATGCTGAAGGTCGATCCGCGCAGCATCCTGGGCACGGGCCTGCTGATCGGCATTCTGCCCGGCTTCCTGGGGGCGTTTTCGGGCGAACCCTATATGACGGCACAATGGCTGGGTGCGCTGGGCACGCCGGTCCTGTTCGATATCGGGGTTTATCTGGTGGTGGTGGGCGCGATCCTGGCCATGGTCCAAACCCTCATGGCAGAGGGGGACGATTGATGGAAGTGATCATGGCCCTGACCGTGGGCGGCATGGTTGCCGGCGCGGTCTATCTGTTCCTGTCGCGGCAATATCTGCGCGTGATGTTTGGCGTCATCCTGCTGTCGAACGCCATCAATGTCGCCATCCTGACGGTGGGTCGCCTGACCACGGGCCACGCCCCCTTGATCGCGCAAGGGGCAGAGGTGATGGACCCGGCAGCCGCCAACCCCCTGCCCCAGGCTTTGATCCTGACGGCCATCGTCATCGGGTTCGGCCTGCTGGCCTTCGCCCTTGTCCTGGGTTACCGCGCCTATCAAGAGATGGGGACGCTGGATACCGGTGCCATGCGCGTGGCAGAGCCGGAGGACACGCCATGAATGCCTGGCTGACCGCCGCTCCCATCCTGATCCCGATGTTCACCGCCGCCCTGTGCATGGTGGCCTGGAAATACCCGGTGGCACAGCGGGCTTTGTCGCTGCTGGGCAGTCTGGCCCTGGTCATTGTCGGCGGATCATTGCTGACCATCGTCCTGGATCAAGGCATCCAGGTGGTGCAGATGGGGTCCTGGGCCGCCCCCTTCGGCATCACCCTGGTGGCCGACCCGCTGTCCGCCCTGATGATCCTGATCGCGGCCCTGATGGGGTTCTGCGTGGCGCTGCATGCGCTGGGGGATATCGACCCGGTGCGTGAACGCGGCGGGCATCACCCCATCTTTCAGGTGCTGATGACCGGTGTCTGCGGCGCCTTCGTTACGGGCGACCTGTTCAATCTCTATGTCTGGTTTGAGGTGATGCTGATCAGCAGCTTCGTGCTGCTATCGCTGGGCGGCCTGCGCGAACAGATTGATGCCGCCATCAAATATGTCTGCATCAACATGGTGGCAACCGCCTGTCTGCTGCTGGCGGTTGCCCTGCTTTATGGCGTCACGGGCACGCTGAATATGGCCGACCTGTCGGTGCGCGTACCCGCCGTGCCCAGCCAGCCGGTGATCAGCGCCATCGCGGTGCTGTTCATCATCGCCTTTGGCATGAAGGCGGCGCTGTTCCCCTTCTTCTTCTGGCTGCCGGCCACCTACCACACCCCATCCGTTTCGGTGCAGGCTATTTTCGCCGGCTTGCTGACCAAGGTCGGCGTCTATGCCCTGATCCGTGTCTTCACCCTGATCTTTACCGGCGATACGGAATGGACCCACGGCATCCTGATGGTGATGGCGGGCATCACCATGATCGTGGGCGTGCTGGGATCGCTGGCTGCGCGCGACCTGAACCGCGCTTGGTCCTGGCAGGTCGTGGCCCATATCGGCAGCATGGTGATGGGGCTGGCTATCGCCACCCCGCTGGCCCTGGCGGCAGCGGCCTTCTACATGGTGCATGACATCGTGGTGAAGACGAACCTGTTCCTGGGCGCCGGTCTGGTCCGCCGCATGGCGGGTGGCAGCACCGATTATGCGCGCCTGGGCGGCCTTTTCAAATCGGCGCCCTGGCTGTGCCTGCTGCTGTTCGTGCCATTGGGATCATTAGCCGGCTTTCCGCCCCTGTCGGGGTTCTGGGGCAAGCTGCTGTTGATGCGGGCCGGGCTGGATGGGCAGCATTATGTGATGGTGGGGCTGCTGCTGCTGACGGGCCTGCTGACCATCTGGCTGGTGGGCCGTGTCTGGGCGGAGATGGTGTGGAAGGCGCCGGTGGAACCGCCCGCTGATACCCTGTCCACCCTGCCCTTTGCCCGATCCTACGCCCTGGTGATGCCGCTGCTGCTGCTGTCGCTGATCACCGTCTCCATCGGGCTGCAACCGGAACGGCTGATCAACGTGGCGGGTCAGGTGGGCGAAAGCCTGTATGACACCAGCGCCTATGTCCAGGCCGTGCTGGGCACCACGCCGGCACCGCAGCCGACGCAACTGGGGGCACTGGAAACGGGGGCCGCACCATGAGCCTGATGGTCGTCAATATCCTGCTGGCGCTGGCCTGGATGGGCATTATGTCCAATTTCAGCCTGGGCAGCTTCATCGCGGGCATCACGCTCTCCCACATCATCCTATGGATTGCCCGACCGCTTTATCCCGAACAGACGTATTTCCTGCGCCTGTGGGGTGGCCTGGCCTTCACCGGCTGGATGGTGAAGGAAATCGTGGTATCGGCCTGGAAGGTAGCGGGCGGCGTGCTGGGCTTGGGCGAGAAGGTCTGCCCCGCCGTCATCGCCATCCCACTGGATGTGAAGTCCGACTGGGAGATTGAGCTGTTCGCATGCTGCGTAACCCTGACGCCGGGGACCCTGTCGCTGGACGTCGCGCCCGACCGCAAGACCCTTTATGTCCATGCCATGTTCGGTTCCGATCCCGACGCCCTGCGTCATGAGATCAAATCGACCATGGAACGGCGCATTATCGAGGTGCTGGAATGACCCCGTTCCTTTCCACCTGCATCGTCATCGCCATGTCCATTATGCTGGTGGCGTTGCTGCTGTCGCTGGCGCGTGTAGTGCTGGGACCCATGGCCGGCGACCGTATCGTGGCCGTCGATCTGTTCGGCGTGCAGGCCGTGGCCTTCATCGCGCTGTTGTCGATTTATGTTGGGCAGGTCGTGTTCCTGGACGCGGCCATCGCCCTGGCTCTGGTCGCGTTTTTCAGCACCATCGCCTATGCCCGCTTCATTGAGCACAAGGCCGCGACATACAAAAAATCCAAGGCCGCCAAGGAGGAGAAAACAGCATGATGCTGAACGATTTCTGGCAGGCCTTTATCGGTCTGATCGTGCTGGGTGGCGCCATTTTCTGCCTGATCGCCGCCATCGGTGTGCTGCGCCTGCCCGATGTGCTGACCCGCATGCATGCCAGCAGCAAGGCAGGCACCCTGGGGTGCGGCCTGATCCTGCTGTCGGTCGCGCTGTTTTTTCCCGGCATCGATGTCGTGGCGCGGGCAGCCGCTGCCATCCTGTTCCTGCTGCTGACCACCCCTGTCGCGGCCCACATGATCGGCCGCGCCATCTACGCCACGGGGGAGCCGTTGTGGAAGGGTGCGGGCGTCGATGAACTGAAAGGAACCAAGGACGATCCGGCCCTGCGGCTTGGCGAATAACCGCAATCGGGGGACTTTCCTTCCACCCTGCAAAAAAACGACAGACCTTCCGTAACGTCACCGCGAATAATCGCTTGAGGTTGCGTTTTGGCTCCCGATATAGGTCAATCAAAGGCGCGACGCTGGAGTGCGCCAAGAGCATATCGGGAGGACCGGACATGGCCGAAGCCGCCATCAAGATGACCACACGCGAACCCTTCTTGTGGGAGAAGAGCTATCCCGCCGGTGTTTCGTGGGACATCGACCTGCCGGCCGAGTCCCTGCCCGCCATGCTGGACGCGTCCATCGCGCGCTTCCCCAACAATCCATGCGTCGACTTCCTGGGTAAGAAATACACCTACGCCCAGATCGGCTCTCTGGTGGATCGGTTCGCCGCTGGCCTGCAGAAGATGGGTCTGAAGAAGGGGCAGAAGGTCGGGCTGTTCCTGCCCAACACCCCTTATTCGGTGATCTGCTTCTTCGGCGTTCTGAAGGCCGGCGGTACCGTCGTGAATTTCAACCCGCTCTATGCCGAGCGGGAAATCGTTCACATGATCAATGACAGCGAAACCGACTTCATGGTCAGCCTGGACCTGAAGGTCACCTATGACAAACTGTCCAAGATGTTCGGACAGACGCGGCTGCAGAAGGTCATTGTCGTGCCCATGGCCGACATCCTGCCCTTCCCCAAGAACTGGCTGTTCCCGATTGCCAAGCGCAAGGAGGTGGCCGATATCCCTCGTGACGACCGCCATGTGTGGTTCAAGACGCTGACCGCCAATGACGGGCGTCCGACGCCCGTCACCATCGACGCCCGGAACGATATCGCGGTGCTGCAATATACCGGCGGCACCACGGGCGTGCCAAAAGGCGCAATGCTGACCCATTACAACATCACGGCCAACACCCGCCAGGCCACCGCCTGGTTCTATGAGGCGGTGGACGGGGAAGAGCGCATGCTGGGCGTGCTGCCCTTCTTCCATGTCTTCGCCATGACCTGCGTGATGAACCTGACCCTGATGAAGGGTGGGGAGATGATCCTGCTGCCCCGGTTCGAACTGGACCAGGTGATGGAGACCATCGACAAGAAGAAGCCGACGCAGTTCCCCGCCGTCCCCACCATCTACACCGCCATCAATAATCACAAGGACGTGGCCCGCTACGACCTGTCCTCCATCAAACTGTGCAATTCCGGTGGCGCGCCGCTGCCGGTTGAGGTGAAGGCGCAGTTTGAGAAACTGTCGGGCTGCAAGCTGGTCGAAGGCTACGGCCTGTCCGAAAGCTCCCCCATCGCCACAATCAACCCGCCACATGCCAGCCGCGCCGGCTCCATCGGCCTGCCGGTACCCGGTACCATCATCAAGATCATCAGCCTGGAAGACCGCAAGACGGAAGTGCCGCAGGGGGAGCGGGGGGAGATCTGCATCATCGGCCCGCAGGTGATGAAGGGCTATTGGAACAAGGCCGAAGCCACCGCCGAGACGCTGGATGGCGACATGCTGCATACCGGCGACGTCGGTTACTTCGATGAGGATGGCTATATCTTCATCGTCGACCGCATCAAGGACATGATCCTGGCCGGCGGCTACAATGTCTATCCGCGCAACGTGGAAGAAGCGATCTATCAGCACCCCAACGTCGCCGAATGCATTGTCCTGGGCGTGCCGGACCCCTACCGGGGTCAGACGGTCAAGGCCTATATCAAGAAGCGTGAAGGCTGTGATCTGTCCAAGGAAGACATGAAGGCCTTCCTGGAGGATAAGCTGTCCACCATCGAACAGCCCAAGCTGTATGAGTTCCGTGACGAGTTGCCCAAGACCATGATCGGCAAGCTGTCACGCAAGGCGCTTCTGGATGAGTTGGAAGCCAAGAAGAAGGCAGGATAAGTCAGGAACAATGGTCGCGACGCCTGCCTCTCCTTGCGACCGGGAGAGTTGAGGCATTACAGCGATGATCTGACCTCATCCAAAGGAATGTTGCAGGGGGCGATGCGACGGAACGCATCGCCCCCTTTGCATTGTTTGGACTGGTTATACATCTGCCCCATCCGTGGTAAGGCGTTTTGAAGCCTCGACGCCCTCTGCTTCCTTGCAAAGGATTGCGTCCGTCAGAAACGGTAAACGGAGCCATTTCACCGTGACACAGCCGTTGACTAAGGCTCAGGCGCGCCATATGGTACCGCTATCAGCATAAATAACGAATAATGTTTCGGGGAGATGAAGTAGCACCAATCGGCGCTCAAGATGCCCTCAACCATCTCTGCACGTTGATTGTGATGTTCGCCGGCATGGCGGTCTTCTGCGCGACCAAGCAATGGGTCGCTTTAAAAAGATCGCAATGACACCGGTATCAATTCATTGATCCATCACAGCTCCCGCCTGGATCATCGGCCCGCTTCGGCTCCCCCTGTCGCGCAGTTGGACCCGCACCACAAGAACGAGAGCAAAATGACAGCTTGGACCCGCAGACAGGCCCTGAAGGGCATCGGCGCCACCACCTTGGCCTGCCCCATTCTGGCAAATGCGCAGACAGCAACGCCGACAGCGGCACCGCCCTCCCCCCTGACACTCTGGTACCGCAAACCGGCAAGCGTATGGACCGAGGCACTGGCTATCGGCAACGGGCGCCTGGGGGCCATGGTCTTCGGCGGGATTGCAAAGGACCAGTTACAGCTCAATGAAGACACATTGTGGTCGGGCGGGCCCTACAACCCGGTCAACCCGGATGCCCGCGCCGCGCTGCCAGAAGTGCGGTCCCTGATTGCCCAGGGCAAATATGCCGAGGCGGAAGCCCTGGTGAATGCAAAGATGATGGGCAAGCCCGTCCGGCAGATGTCCTATCAGACATTGGGCGACCTCTGGCTGGAATTTCCGGGTCTGGCAGACGCGGCGGAGTATCGCCGCGACCTGGACCTGGACCGGGCCGTTGCCACAACGCGTTTCCGCATTGGCGACACTCTCTATACGCGGGAAGTCTTCGCTTCGCCCGTTGATCAGGTCCTTGTGGTGCGCCTGTCGGCGCAAGGGTCTGGCCGGGTTGATGTGGATGTAAAGCTTTCCAGCCCTCATAAGGGCGTGGAAGTGAAGGCGGATGCGTCCGATCTGCTGTTCCTGCGCGGTCGCAATGGGGAACAGCATGGCGTGGCCGGTGCCCTGCGCTTCACCTGCCAGGTGCGCGCGATCGCGTCGGGCGGCACGGTTCAGTCCGGCGGCGACCATCTGATGGTTCGCGGGGCGGAAAGTGTGGTCCTGCTGCTGGCTGCTGCCACGTCGTTCCGCCGTTATGATGATGTCTCCGGCGATCCCGACGCCATCACGGCGGGGCAGATTCTGGCCGCAGCCGATAAGCCGTTCGCACAGATCCTGGATACCCATCTGAGCGCGCATCGCGCCCTGTTCAGGCGGGTTTCCATTGATCTGGGCCCCAGTTCCGCAGCCGGCCTGCCCACTGATGAGCGGGTAAGCAACAGCGCGGAATTAAATGACCCTGCCCTGGCCGCGCTCTATCACCAGTTCGGTCGTTACCTGCTGATCTGCTCTTCCCGTCCCGGGACCCAGCCGGCCAACCTGCAGGGCATCTGGAACGACAGCCTGAAGCCCAGTTGGGGCAGCAAATATACTATCAATATCAATACGCAGATGAATTACTGGCCGGCGGAGCCGACCTCCCTGCCGGAACTGGTGGAACCGCTGGTATCGCTGATCCGCGACATTGCCGAAACCGGGGCGCGGACCGCGCGCGACATGTATGGCGCACGCGGCTGGATGGCCCACCACAACACCGATCTTTGGCGGGCCACCGCCCCGATCGATGGTGCGAAGTTCGGCATGTGGCCGGTGGGCGGCGCCTGGCTCTGCCTGCATCTCTGGGATCATTATGATTATGGCCGGGATTTGGACTTCCTGGCCAAGGTCTATCCTCTGATGAAGGGTGCGGCGGAGTTCTTCCTGGACACGCTGGTCGAGGACGCGAAGAGCGGCTATCTGATGACCAGCCCGTCCCTGTCGCCTGAAAACCGGCATCCGCACGGTTCCTCACTGGTCGCCGGTCCCGCAATGGATCAGCAGATCCTTCGTGACCTATTCGACAATTGCATCAAAGCGGCTGAAATCCTGGGCGTCGATGCAGAGTTCCGTGAACAGGCGGCAAAGACCCGCGCACGTCTGGCGCCCGACAAGATCGGCAAGGTCGGGCAGCTTCAGGAATGGGTGGAAGACTGGGACATGCTGGCCCCGGAAATCCATCACCGCCATGTTTCCCACCTCTATGCTGTCTATCCTAGCGGCCAGATCGATGTGTTCGACACGCCGGAACTGGCGGCGGCGGCCCGCAAATCCCTGGAAATCCGGGGCGATGAAGCCACCGGCTGGGGTATCGGCTGGCGGTTGAACCTGTGGGCGCGGTTGGGGGATGCGGAACGGGCGCATCTGGTGCTGCGCATGCTGCTGCGTCCCACGCGCACCTATCCCAATCTGTTCGACAGCCATCCGCCCTTCCAGATCGATGGTAATTTCGGCGGTACGGCAGGCATCACGGAGATGCTGCTGCGCAGCCGAAAGAACGAGATCCACCTCCTGCCGGCGCTGCCGTCGGCTTGGCCCAAGGGGGCGATCAGCGGCCTGCGCGCCAGGGGCGCTGTGCGGGTCGATCTGTCCTGGTCCGGTGGCCGGCTGGATCAGGCCCTGCTGGAGGCGCGGGTTGCGGGCCGGCATCGCATCCGCCTTGGCAAACAGGTCGTGGAGATTGATCTTGAACCCCGCAAACCTGTGCGCGTGACCCGCAACGGGTCCGCCCTTGCGGTCACCCCCCTGTGAGGATGGCGCCGGTCATGAAGAAACTTGCAATCTGTTTGGCATCTCTGGTGCTCGCGGGCCCGGTTGCGGATGCCGTGCCCGCCCTTCGCCGTTTCCTGATCCCGTGACCCGACCGACGAGAGAGAACACGACATGACCGATATCTCCCGCCGCAACGCGCTGAGTCTCGCCCTGATGGGCGGTGCAGGCCTTGCTGCCGGCCCCGTCGCCACCGCCGGGGCTGCTGCGCCCGCTTCCGCGCCCACGGCCTGCATTCCGCCCGGCAAGCCCGGTGGCCCGCAATGGGCGCGCGGCCTGGACAACCAACGCAAGCCCGATCTGGGCGATGGCCGTTTCCTGAACCCGCTTTTTGCCGGTGACCATCCCGATCCCACGATCCTGAAGGACGGGAAGGATTATTACATCACCTTCTCCACCTTCGACAGCTATCCGGGTCTGGTCATCTGGCATTCGCAGGATTTGTTGAACTGGAAGCCGGTGACGGCGGCACTGACCAAGAATCTGGGCTCCGTGTGGGCACCGGAACTGACCAAGCATAATGGCCGCTTTTTCCTCTATATCCCCGTGAAGGGCACGCCGACCGGCACCTATGTCATCTGGGCCGACAAGATCGAAGGCCCGTGGAGCGAGCCGAAATATCTGGGTCTTTCCGGCTTCATCGACCCCGGCCATGCCGTGGGCGAGGATGGGTCGCGCTGGCTGTTCCTGTCGGGCGGCAGCCGTATCCGCCTGACCGATGATGGTCTGTCGACCGTAGGGGAACCGGAGAAGGTTTATAACCCCTGGCGTTACCCGTCCGACTGGATCGTCGAAGGCTTTTCGCCAGAAGGGCCAAAGATCACGCGACATGGCGAGTATTTCTACATGATCACCGCCGTGGGCGGCACGGCGGGTCCGCCGACCGGCCATATGGTCATCGCCGCGCGGTCGAAATCCATCAATGGCCCGTGGGAGGATTGCCCCCACAATCCCATCGTCCGTACCGTCAGCAATGACGAATATTGGTGGTCGCGCGGCCATGCCACCCTGGTGGAGGGGCCGGCGGGCGACTGGTGGTCCGTCTATCACGGGTTTGAAAACGGGTTCTGGACGCTGGGCCGGCAGACCTTGCTGGACCCGGTGGAATGGACGGCGGATGGCTGGTTCCGCATGACGGGCGGCGACCTTTCGCAGCCGCTGCCCGCGCCCAAGGGCGGGCACAAGGGGTCGCATGGCATGGCCCTGTCGGACGATTTCAAGACCCTGCAAATCGGCCCGAAATGGAACTTCTTCAAACCCGGCCCGACCGAGGACACGCGCGCCAGCGTGGCCAACGGCACCTTGCGCCTGGTGGCCAGTGGTACCGCGCCCAAGGACAGTTCGCCCCTGCTGCTGGTCGCCGGCGACACCTCGTACCAGTTCGAATGCGATATCGAGATCGAGACGGGCGGCGTGGCCGGTATGGTGCTTTTCTATGATGAGAAGCTTTATTGCGGCGTCGGGTTCGATGAAAAGCGGTTCGTGACGCATCAGTACGGTATCGAACGGGGCCGCCCCGGCAACCCGCATGGGCGCAAGATGCGGCTGCGCACCACCAATGACCGCCACATCGTCTATTACGATTTCAGCGCCGATGGCGGTAAAACCTGGAACCGGTTTGACCGTGGCATGGAAGTATCGGGCTATCACCACAATGTGCGTGGCGGCTTCCTGATGCTGCGGCCGGGGATTTATTCCGCCGGGACAGGCACCGCCAAGTTCTCCAACTTCACCTTCAAGGCGCTGTAACAATGCCGGCCCTGCTGCTTGCCGCCGCCCTTGTCATGACCATTCCCGCCTTTCCCGGTGCCGAGGGGGCGGGTGCCACCTCCCTGGGTGGGCGGGGCGGCGCTGTCCTGCGGGTCACAAACCTGGAGGATAGCGGCACCGGATCGCTGCGTGCGGCGGTGGAGGCGGCGGGGCCGCGCACCATCATCTTTGACATTGGCGGCACCATCATTTTGAAAAACCCGCTGAATGTCCGTCAGGGACGCGTCACCATCGCCGGGCAGACGGCACCCGGCGATGGCATCACCTTGCGTGGGCAGCCGTTCCGCATCCATGCCGACGATGTTGTTGTCCGCTACCTGCGGGTCCGTCTGGGCGATGAACAGGGGGTGGAAAGCGATGCGTTCGAAATCACGGGCGGTCGGCGCATCATGGTGGACCATGTCTCGGCCAGTTGGTCGGTGGATGAAAGCCTGTCCATCGGCTCGACCTACAAACAGGTGGCCGACGGCCCCTATGACATCACCGTGCAATGGTCGATCATCGCACAGTCACTGAACAAGTCGCTGCATGCCAAGGGGCAGCATGGTTATGGCACCTTGTTGCGCTGTTCCCATGGCGCAAAGATCACCTTTCACCATAATCTCTGGGCTCACCATATCGCCCGCATGCCGCGCCCTGGCAACACGCAGATGCCACCGGTGGACAATATCGGCCCGTTCTATCAATTCCATTCCAATGTCTTTTACAACTGGGGTGGAAAGGCGTCGGGTTATAATGCCGATCAGGGGGGCAAGGCCTCCATCGTCAGCTATGATTTCATCGACAATACCTACATTCCAGGCCCGAATTCACAGGGGCAGCTCGCCTTTGAAGAGGCGAACCCCAATGCGCGCCTGTATTTCGCTGGCAACAGCATGGATGGCACCATCCCGACCGATCCATGGTCGCTGGTCGATGCCAAGGTCGGCATCCGCCGTGACACGCCGCTGGCGGACATGGCCCCACTGAAACCGGACCCTGCTCCCAGCGCCTTTCAGCGTGTCCTGGCCCATGCCGGTACATCCCTTTCCCGCGATGCCATTGACCGAAATGTGGTGGCCAGTGTGAAGGACCGCACCGGCTCGCTGATCGATAGCCAGACACAGGTCGGCGGCTGGCCCGCCCTGGCACCCGGCCGGCCCTGGACCGACAGCGACGGCGACGGCATGCCCAACGCCTGGGAGATCGCCAATCATCTGAACCCAAACGATCCTTCAGATGGCTCCAGGGTCGGTGCCAACGGCTATACCAACCTGGAACAATGGTTGAATTCTCTCACGCCGAGTTATCAGTGAAAATAGATTATCACTCATGAAATTTGCATTGACACCGGTGGTCAGTGGTCATAGCTTGATGGGAGATCAGCCAAGGAATAATGGGCATTAATCCACCCCCCGACTTTGGTCGGGGACCGCCCGCATTCCTCGGAATCTCAATGGTTACCGGTGTTATCGCTAACGCAAAAGCAGCATTGACACCGGTGACAGTGGAATTTAACTTCTCTTTCATAATATCAATCCGACCAGCCTATGGACCGTGATTGAAACAAGGCGACAACGCCTGAGCGCCGGTAACGGCGTCGAACAGACCAGGGGAGGCAGATGATGAACCAGACATATCGACGATCCAGGGCCAAGGCCGCCGCCGTCTAGTACGGGCGCTATCCGCCTTTAGAACTGGAATTTGATCATGTTGACGCCCTGCCCCACGGCGGATGGCGGACGGGATCGCTTTGACATGACGCGCCGGCTGTTCCTGGCCGGTGGTGCCCTGTCTGCGTCCCTGCCCCTTCCTGTGATCGCCGCTGACACGCCCCATGCGCGTGTGGCGAAGAATGGTCGTAACGGTGCCTTTCGCAGCGTTGCCGACGCGCTGGCCGCTGCCCCCGATGACCCGACAAAGCCTTGGCATATCGCGATTGGCCCCGGCGTTTGGGAGGAGAAGCTGCGGATCGCCCGGCCGCGTGTCACCCTGACTGGGGCTGGCCGCGACCGGACAATCCTGACCTATTCCATTGCCGCCGGCATGAAGCGGCCGGACAAGGGCAACTGGGGAACCTATGGGTCCTCCGCTGTGACGGTTGAGGCGCCTGATTTTGCCGCTGCCCATCTGTCCATCCGCAATGATTTCGATTACGTCGCGAACACGCTACGCGCCGACGGCATCAATGGGGCACAGGCGGTCGCCTTGGCCCTGGGCCCTGGGGCGGACCGGTCAGTGCTGCGCGACGTGGCCATTATCGGCCATCAGGACAGCTTTTATCTGCGGTCGGGTCGCGCCCTGGTGGAAGAAAGCCTGATCGCCGGCAGCGTGGATTTCATCTTCGGCGGTGCCGCAGCACTGATCCGCAACTGCGAAATCCGCTCCCGCCTTCGTCCCGGCGACGGGGTACAGGGCTTCGTGGCCGCACCCAGCACGCATCAGGCGCAACCGGTGGGCTTCGTCTTCCGGCAATGCCGCCTGACGCGGGAGGAGGCTCTGCCTGACGGCTCCGTGTATCTGGGCCGTCCATGGCGGGCGGGCGGCAACATGGAACTGCTGGGGGCCAGTGCCTTCATCGATTGCTGGATGGACGCGCATATCCATCCCGATGGCTGGACCTCTATGGGCTACACGCGCGACGGCACCCGTACGGAGCTGACACCCGGCGAAGCGCGACTTTTCGAGTATGGCAGCCAGGGACCGGGCAGCGGCAGCGCCAGCCGCAGCCGGCGCCTGCTGTCGACAGCCGATCTGGTGACATTCGACAGATCGAACATGTGGGGCGACTGGCAACCGGCATGACAGACCGGGAACACCAGCGTCGGACAAGGGGAGGTAGAGGAAGATGAGTGTGAAGCAGAACCTGACACGCGGCCTGGGCGGCTGCTCCATCCTGGCCCTGGCTGTTGCCGGGCTGATCATGCCCGGCATTGCCTCGGCGCAATCGGCCCCCGCCGCTTCGGGGTCCGCCGGTGGTGAGCTAGAGGAAATCATTGTCACCGGTTTCCGCGCCTCGCTGCGTTCCGCCCTGAACGAGAAGCGCAACTCCACCGAGCAGGTGGACGCGATCAATGCCGAGGATATTGCCGACTTCCCCGACAATAATCTGGCGGAAAGCTTGCAGCGCCTGCCCGGCGTGTCCATCGACCGTGACAATGGTGAAGGCCGGTCGATCACCGTCCGTGGTCTGGGTGGCGATTTCAACCGTACCCGTCTGAACGGCCTTGAGGCGCTGTCGACCGCCGGTTCCAACGATTCCGGCTCCACGCCGAACCGGTCGCGTTCGTTCGACTATTCAACTTTTGCTTCCGAGCTGTTTTCATCGCTGAAGGTGCAGAAGTCGCCGTCGGCCGAAACGGATGAAGGCTCCCTGGGCGCCACCATCGACCTGCAGACGGGCCGTCCCTTCGACTACAAGAAGGACACCTACGCGCTGTCGACGGAAGGCAGCTACAATCAGAACTCCAAGAAGATCAACCCGCGCACGGCGGGCCTTCTGTCCCACCTGTTCAACGACAATACGATGGGCATCCTGATTTCCGGTGCCTATTCCAAGTCGGTGAACGAAATCGACCAGTTCCGCCGCAGCCCAGGCCAGTCCGACTATCTCTATCGCGGCTCGCAATGGGCGGGTGATGAAAATCCCCAAAGGGCCGGCTTCTCCGCTCCGGTGGGCACCAGCTTCGGCAGCGCGATCACCAATCCCGATGCCATCGCCTATCAGACCGGTTCGGACCCTGCGGCCTACGCCAAGCTCTATCCCGGCGCGCCCTACAACACGCCGGGTCGCTTCAACGATAGTCTGGTCCGCATTCCGGCCCTGGCCTCCATCGAACAGCAGGATGTGAAGCAGGAACGGCTGGGCCTGACCGCTGCCTATCAGTGGCAGGTGAACGACGACACCAAGCTGTCGATCGACGGTGCCTATTCCCGGCTGGAGAACCTGTCCACCTACAATCAGGTGTCCAGCGTCGGCCTCAACCGCAACAACACCAACGCCACCTACAACACCGCCAGCAATTCGCTGACCCCTGTTGCGGCCCGCGCGCTGTATCCCGGCCTGTGCGTGCCCAATGCCGGCAGTGATCTGGTCCCGGCGCAGGATTGCGGCCAGCAGCTTTATGGCTCCACGCCGGCCTTTACCACGGCCTTCAACGCATCGGGTCAGCGGGTGGCGTCGATCCTGGGTGCAGCAGCGGTTGTGCCCGGCGGCACCACGCCCACCAACGCCAACATCTTCTCGACCAACCCCTATAATCTCGACCCCTACGACTATTACAACAACCCCAGTTCGGTGGGTTACATCCCGTCCAGCAATCGACTGGCCTTCCGTGGTGCGTTGATCGGGCGGCCTGCGGTCGACGTGCTCGATGCCAACGTAACCAACGGCTTGGCTGACTATCTGGTTCTGCGGAATGTGGATTTCCGCTCCGCTGCGGACCAGAGCCACTATGTGACCAAGTTCCACCAGGGCTCTTTGCAGCTGGATCATGATTTCAGCGAAGATTTCACCATGCGGATCATTACCGGCATGTCGAAATCGACCAATGTCAGCCAGGGCCTGCTAGTGGAATTCAACCGCATGGATAGCCAGGGCTTGTTCGTCTATGACGAACGCGGCGGCGGTTCCATGCCGGTGATCGATTTCGGGTTCGATGCTGCCGATCCGGCCAATTGGGAAACCGTGAAGGGCTTCTCCGGTATCCGCAATTATCAGCGCTTTGTGAAGAACACCTACAAGCAGGGCAAGATCGATTTCGATTGGCAGATCGCGGATGAATTCAGCCTGGGCTTTGGCGCGAACTATAAGGAGTTCACGTTCAATACCGACCAGTATGAACGCAACAATGACCTGCTGAACCCCACCCTGAAGGAGGCCGGCGTCACCACCGCCAGTGTCAGCCGCGTCATCGATTTCGGTCAGGGGCTGAAGGTGCCGGACGGAACGATGACCAGCTTTGTGGTGCCGTCGATCCAGGCCTTCGACGATCTGTTCGACTTCACCTGCAACTGCGTCAACAAATGGGGCGACTGGCGCATCACCAACAAGCGCAATGGCGGGCGCGAGCGTTATAGCGTGACCGAGCGCGATACCGGCTATTATGTGCAGGGTGACTGGGACCTGGAACTGTTCGGCAACCCGTTCCGTGGCAATGTCGGCACCCGCATCGCCGTGACGGAGGTCGACAGCCTTGGCAACAGCAATGCCGGGCGCCCGCTGAAGGGCTCCAACAAATACACCGACATCCTGCCCTCACTGAACATGGTGTATGAGCCCATTGACGATGTGCTGCTTCGCTTCGGTGCGTCCAAGGTGATGGCGCGCCCGCTGCTGGGCAACCTCTCGCCGACCATCACGGCCCTGTCGATCCCCAATACCGGCGCCACGACGGGCGCCACGCTGACCATCGGCAATCCCAAGCTGAAACCCTTCCGCTCGGATAATTTTGATGCCAGCGTCGAATGGTATTTCCAGCCGGGTGGCCTGATCTCCATCGCTGGCTTTAGCAAGGATATCAGCAGCTTCCCACAGACCGTGCTCTATTCGGCAAAGCTGTCCGACTTTCTGGACGACGAAGGTATCCAGGCGATCCGCGCCGGTTTCACCAATGCCCAGCAACTGGCCTATCTGGATGCCGGATATGAGTTCACAGCCCGTCAGTATCGCGACGCACCCGGCGGCTGGCTGCGCGGTTTTGAGGCCAGCTTCCAGATGGACTTCACCTTCCTGCCGGAATTCTGGTCCGATTTCGGCACGCAGTTCAACTACACCCATATCAAGAGCAAGCTGAAATACATCCTGGACCCCGGCACGGCCACCGTGGCCCCGACCATCGCGACGGGACCCTTCCTGAACGTGTCGCCGGACGCCTTCAACGCCACGCTCTACTATGAAACGGACGATTTCCGCGCCCGTGTCTCGGTGGCGCAGCGCAAGGGCTACAGCACGTCCTATCCCATCGCCGCCGGTGCCTGTGCTCCCGGCCTGCAAACACCGGTGCCGACCAGCCCGGCCACGCAGGGCACGGCGTGCGACAGCCCGCTGATCAACGATTTCGTCTTTAGCCGTTCGACCACCAATATCGATGCGTCGATCAGCTACAAGCTGACCGACCTGATCACGGTGACGGCGGAAGGCCTGAACCTGACCAACCAGACCAGCGACCGCTACGCCTATGAGGGTCAGGAGGCAGTCACGCAGTATGGCAGCTCCGGCCGCATCTTCCGCGTCGGTACCCGCGTCCGGTTCTAACCTCCCTCCCGCGGGCTGAATTCCTTCCCCGCGAAATCACTGGCCCCGTCCCTGGCAACAGGGACGGGGCCAATTTTTTGGTGGACACCACCCGGCTTCAAAAACCGGTTCGCCCAGTGTATGGCTTTGTCCCGACAGAGAGCTGGCATTCGCGATGGCCGGTTGGTGAAAGGATCATCCATGTCCCGTCCCGGATTGAAAGGCACCTACGCGGCCCCTGCTCTGGAAAAGGCCTTTGAAATTCTGGAACTGCTGGCCGACCGGCCAGCGGGCATGCAGATCAGCGAGATGTCGGCCATCCTGGGCCGGTCGGTGGGCGAACTGTTCCGCATCGTCATCGTCATGGAGATGCACGGCTATCTCCAGAAGTCGGAAACGACCGACCGCTATACTGTGGCCTACAAGCTGTTGGATGTGGCCCTGCGCGCCACCCCGTCGCAGAACCTGATTGCCGCTGCCCTGATGCCGATGGAGCGGCTGGCGTCGGCAGTGGGACAATCCTGCCATCTGGTGGTGGTGAATGGCGGCCAGGGTCTGGTGATTGCGCGCCAGGAAAGCCCCGGCACACGCGGCTTCGCGCTGAAGGTGGGGGCTGCTGTCGATCTGCTGCGCAGCTGTTCCGGCCATGTCCTGCTGGCCTTCTCTCCCCCTGCCCGCACATCCCGTCTGATCGAACTGGCCGAGGCGGCAAGGGGGACGGCCTGCGACCGGGTCGCCTTGGAGAAGGCGCTGGCCCAGGTCCGGACCCAGGGCTTTGACAGCCGCAAAAGCCCCGTCACCTTCGGCGTCACCGACATCAGCCTGCCGATCTTCGGTTTCAACGGCGATGTCATGGCGGCCCTGACCATCCCCTTCATGGAGATGATCGACGGGTCACAGAAGGTGGATGCCGAGGCGGCGCGTCAGGAACTGCACGCCGCAACCCAGGCAATCTCCGCGGTTCTGGGCCATCAGGGCTGATCGACACCGATCATCCGCATTTTCTTATTTGAGATTATGATTTCATAAGCGATAATGACACCCAAGAAATTGGGGAAGGTCATGTCCATGCTCAGGTGCCGCGTCGGGGGCGGGAAATGACCCGCCGTCTGGTTCTGGCGCTCGACCTTGTGTCGGATGCCGCACTGATTGCCGACTATGAGAAGCTGCATCGGCCCGGCGGCGTCTGGCCAGAGGTTCTGGACCATATCCGGGCGTCCGGCGTGGTGGAGATGCAGATTTGGCGGGTGGATGACCGGATGGTCATGGTGGCAGAGGTCACGGAGGATTATCCCCGCACCACCCCAGCCGCCCTGGATGAGGCTGTATCCTGTTGGGAAACGCTGATGTGGCGTTTCCAGAAGGCACTGCCGGCAGCGCAAGCGGGGGAGAAATGGCGCCCGATGCAGCCTATCTTCGATCTGTCACAGCATGTGCCGTCGGCCGGGGGGATGGAATGACATTGCCCCGTCGCCGCATCGGGCGCACCGCGCTGACGGTACCGGAAATCGGTTTCGGCGCCGCCCCCATGGGTAACCTGTACAACCCCGTGGGTGACGAACAGGCCCGCGCCACCCTGTCCACAGCCCTGGATTCAGGACTGACGCATATTGATACGGCGCCCTATTATGGTTTCGGCCTGTCGGAACGGCGGGTGGGGGACGCGGTGCGCGGACGCACCAATGTGGTGCTGTCCACGAAGGTGGGGCGTCTGCTGACCGCGGACACCGGTGTCATCGACGATCGGGAACGGTGCGGCTTCCGCTCCGCCCTGCCCTTCCGCCCGGTTTACGATTACAGCCATGATGGCATTCTGCGCTCGCACGAGGCGTCGTTGCAGCGTCTGGGGCTGGCGCGGGTGGACATTCTTTATGTCCATGATATCGGTGCAGTAACCCATGGCGATGCGAACAACGCCATGATGGAACAACTGACGACAGGCGGTGGTTTCCACGCACTGGAACGGCTGCGGGCGGAGGGGTCGATCACGGCCTTCGGCATCGGCGTCAATGAGGTACAGGCCTGTCTGGATTGTCTGGACCGGGCCGATCTGGACGTTATCCTGCTGGCCGGGCGATACACGCTGCTGGAACAGGGCGCGTTTGACCTGATCCCCCTCTGTGCCCGTCGCGGCGTCAGCCTGACCCAGGGCGGCATCTTCAATTCGGGCATCCTGGCGACCGGCACACGCGGGGACAGCATCGGATACTACAATTACGCACCCGCCCCGCCGGACATCCTGAAACGGGTGCGCCGGATTGAGGATGTATGCGAGCGGTATGGTGTCGCCCTTCCCGCCGCTGCCCTGCAATTCGTGCTTTCTCATCCGGTTGTGGCCGGCGTCATTCCCGGTCTGGACACACCTGACCGGGTGCGGGCAATCCGGCAGTTGTATGAGGCACCGATACCAGCGGATTTCTGGGCGGAGCTGCGGCATCTGGGCCTGCTGCGGGCCGACGCCCCCATCCCATCGGTGATGGGAGCTGTCCCATGATCATCGACGCGCATCAGCATTTCTGGGACCCGACACGCGGTGACTACGGCTGGCTGACGCCGGCCCTGCCCATGCTGTACCGCCCGATCCTGCCGGCGGACCTGCGGACCTTACTGGATGATGCTGGCATCGACGCCACCATCCTGGTCCAGGCGGCCCCCACGGTCGCGGAAACCGACTTCCTGATGGGGCTGGCGGCAGCCATACCCTGGGTCAAGGGGGTGGTCGGCTGGGTTGATCTGGATGCGTCCGACATTGCCGACCAGATCGCGCGGCGGCGGGCGCAGGCCAAGTTTATCGGCATCCGGCCCATGCTGCAGGATATTGATGACCCCGCCTGGATACTCGGCTCCCGGCGGGCGGCGGGGCTTCAGGCCTTGCAGGCATCGGGCCTGACCTTCGATGCGCTGGTAATGCCGCCGCAATTGGCCTGCGTCGCCGAACTGGCCCGGCGTTACCCCGATCTGCGCATCATCATCGACCACGGGGCCAAGGGGCCGATTGGCGCGGGCCCGATCCCTGGCTGGCGCCGGGACATGGTGGCTGCCGCCCGATGCGGCAATGTCACCTGCAAACTGTCCGGCCTGCTGACCGAAATGGCACCCGGCACGGATGATGCGGCCATTCTGAACCGGATGGCGGAACTGCTGAACCTGTTCGGGCCGGATCGGCTGATCTGGGGCAGTGACTGGCCGGTGCTGGACCTGGCCGGGTCCTATCACCGCTGGCACATGCTGACCCAGATGTTCCTGGCCCGGCTGGATGCCGGCGCGGCAACCGCGATCATGGGCGGCAATGCCGCACGTATTTACAGGCTGGAGGGGGCGTGATGGCACCGGCGGTGATCCTGCTGCATGGCGACGATAATGTCGTTGTCTGCTGCCGGACGGTGGAGGCGGGTGAACATATCCGCGTGGAAGGGGTGGATATCGTCGCAGCGCAGCGTGTGGCCCTGGGTCACAAACTGGCACGCCGCGATCTATCCGCCAGCGACAAGGTTATAAAATATGGCGCGTCTATCGGTTCGATGACTGCCGATATCAAGGCAGGCGGCTGGGTCCATATGCACAATATGAAAAGCGACTATATCGGCGCGCATCTGCGCGACGCGGTTACCGGCTGAAGGGGGCGCCATGAACGCGCAAGGCTATCTGCGGCCCGACGGGCGCAAGGGCATCCGTGATGTGCTGATCGTGGCCTATCTGGTGGAATGCGCCCACCATGCGGCCCGGCGGATCGTGGATCTGGCCGATGACCCACAGGTGCATCTGGTGGGCTTCCCCGGCTGTTACCCCAATGATTACGCGCGGCGGATGATGAAGGCGCTGGTCGCCCATCCCAATGTCGGCGGCGTCATCCTGGTGTCGCTGGGATGCGAAAGCTTTGACCGCGAGGGGGTGGCCGCCCATGCCGCCGCCCATGGCCGCCCCGTTGAAACCATCGTGATCCAGCAGGTGGGCGGCACCCGTGCCGCCATCGAGCAGGGCCGTGCCGCCGTGGCGCGGGTTCAGGCACAGATGACGGCCAGTCGGGTACGCGTACCCCTGGCCCTGTCCGATCTGGTGGTGGGCACCATCTGCGGCGGGTCGGACGGGACCAGCGGCATCACGGCCAATCCCGCCGTGGGCCGTGCATTCGACCGTCTGGTCGATGCCGGCGCCACCTGCATCTTTGAGGAAACGGGGGAGATGATCGGCTGCGAAGGGCCGATGACCCACCGCGCCGCCAGCCCATCGGTGGCCGATGCCATCGTGGCCTCCATCACTAAGGCCGAAACCTATTACCTCACCATGGGTTTCGGCAGTTTTGCCCCCGGCAATGCCGAAGGCGGGCTGTCTTCGCAGGAGGAGAAATCAGCCGGCGCCTATGTCAAATCCGGCAGCCGTCCCATCGTCGGCGTCATCAAGCCGCCGGAACGGCCCACCACCCCTGGTCTGTACCTGATGGATGTGGTGCCGGACGGCGAACCGCGTTTCGGCTTCCCCAACATCTCCGACAATGCGGAGATTGTGGAGATGATCGCCAGCGGCGCGCATCTCACCCTGTTCACCACAGGGCGCGGGTCGGTGGTGGGATCGGCCATCGCCCCCGTCATCAAGATCACCGGCAATCCCGAAACCTGGCAGCGCCTGGGGGAGGATATGGACATCAATGCCGGCGCCATCTTCGACGGGTCCGCGACATTGGACAGTGTCGGTGAACAGATTGTGGATATGATCCAGGCGGTGGCCGGTGGGGCGGAAACGAAATCCGAAGCCATGGGCCACCGCGAATTCATCCTGACCTATAAGGCGTTCGAGCCCTCAGGGCCCGGCTGCTTTCCCCGTTGAACCGGAACCATGACAGGCATCATGAGCCATAAGGGCAGACTGGCGGGAAAGACCGCCCTGATCACCGCTGCCGGCCAGGGGATCGGTCGCGCCACCGCCGAACTGTTCGTGGCAGAGGGTGCCACTGTCTGGGCCACCGACATCAACGCCACCGCCCTGGAAAGCCTGCCTGGTTGCAAGACGCGCCGTCTGGATGTGCGCGACCCAGCGGATATCGCGGCGGCCAGTGCAGAGATCGGTGGCATCGATGTGCTGTTCAACTGTGCCGGCATCGTCACCGGCGGCAACATCCTGGAATGCACAGAGGATGAATGGGACCTGTCCTTTGACATCAATGTCAAAGCCATGTTCCGCATGATCCGTACTTTCCTGCCCGGCATGATCGAACGGGGCGGCGGGGCGATCATCAACATGTCCTCGGTGGCCAGTTCCATCAAGGGCGTGCCCAACCGCTTCATCTATGGCGCGTCAAAGGCCGCTGTCCTGGGACTGACCCGCGCCGTCGCCGCCGATTTCGTGACCAAGGGCATCCGCGTCAACGCCATCTGCCCCGGCACCGTCGACACCCCGTCCTTGCATGAACGCCTTCGCGCCACCGGCGATTATGAGGGAGCCTGGGCCAGCTTCACCGCCCGTCAGCCGATGGGCCGTGTTGGCGCCCCGCAGGAGATTGCGGCACTGGCCCTTTATCTGGCGTCGGACGAAAGTGCCTTCACCACGGGCCACGCCCATGTCATCGATGGCGGCTGGACCAACTGACCCAAGCAGCCACATTTTCAGGAAACCACGATGAAACTGCTTCGATACGGCGCCGCCGGCGCTGAAAAGCCGGGCCTTCTGGCCGCCGACGGCACCATCCGCGACTTGTCAGGTGTGGTGGCCGATATTGACGGTTCCGCCGTCACGCCCGACGCCCTGTCCCGCATCGCCGCCATCGACCCCGCCACCCTGCCGTTGGTGGAAAAGGTGGAGCGGTATGGAGCGTGCGTGGCGCGTCCGGGCAAGTTCCTGTGCATCGGCCTGAACTATGCCGACCATGCCGCCGAAAGCGGCCTGCCCGTGCCGGCGGAACCGGTGGTGTTCATGAAGGCCACCAGCGCGCTCTCCGGCCCCAACGATCCCGTCATTCAGCCACGCAATTCCACCAAGCTGGATTGGGAGGTGGAACTGGCCTTCGTCATCGGCACGGAATGCCGCTATGTGGACGAGGCGGCGGGTCAGGCGGCCATTGCTGGCTATTTCGTCTGCAACGACGTCTCCGAACGCGCCTTTCAGTTGGACCGGGGCGGCACCTGGGACAAGGGCAAGGGCTGCGACAGTTTCGGCCCCATCGGCCCCTGGCTGGTGACAGCGGACGAGGTGGGCGATCCCGGTGATCTGTCCATGTGGCTGGAGGTCAATGGCCAGCGCTATCAGGATGGCTCCACCCGCACCATGATCTTCAAACCGGGCTTCATCGTCTCCTATCTCAGCCAGTTCATGAGCCTGCAGCCCGGCGACATCGTCACCACTGGCACGCCGCCCGGCGTCGGCATGGGCCAGAAGCCGCCGAAATACCTTGTCCCCGGCGACCGTATCCGCCTGGGCATCCAGGGCCTGGGCGAGCAGGAACAGATTGTGATAGCGCCTGTTTGAAGGCGTAGGTCAGGTCGGGGTGATAAGCCCCGCCCTGACCTACGGGCATTACCGCTTCGGTAGGGCGTACAGCGCCACCACGGCAAAGCAGACAAGCGGCAGCAGGAAAGCCAGTTGCATGGTACCGGTGGCAACCGCGACCATGCCCATCAGCGGCGGGCAGATGGCCCCACCGATGATGGCCATAATGATGAAGGACGATCCCAGCGGCACCAGCGTGCCCAGTCTGTCGATCCCCAGCGCGAAGATGGTGGGGAACATCACCGACATGAAAAAGCTGGTCAGCATCAGGGCGCCGACGGCCACCTGTCCCGGCGCGAAGGCCGCCACGGCGCAGAGCAGCGCATTGATCACGGCGTAAATGCCCAGCAACCGGGCCGGCGCCACCCGAGTCATCAGGGCCGTGCCGACAAACCGGCCAACCATGAACAGGATCAGGCTGGCCGACAGCATGAAGGCGGCCTGCTTTTCCGGAACCTCCGGCATCGCATCCTTCACGAAATCCACGAAATAGCTCCAGATCCCCACCTGGGCCGCGACATAGAAGAACTGGGCGATGACGGCCATCACCAGGGTGCGGTGGGACAGAAGGCGGCGAACCTGACTGCCGAACGCTTCGTCAGAGCCTTGCTCGATATCGCCCTTGGGCAGGGTGGTGAAGATCACGGCCAGGGCGATGAACCCCGCCACCGCCGCCAGCAGCGCATAAGGCAGGCGTACCGTCGACGCCTCCATGGCGCGGTAGGCCTCCAGGTCGGCGGGCGACATGGCGGCCAGCGCTTCTGGCGAATGTTCAACACCGGAGAAGATCAGCACTCCGCCAATGATGGGGGCGACAAAAGCCCCGAAACCATTGAACGACTGCGCCAGGTTCAGGCGCTGTGGCGCGCGGCTGGGGTCACCGAAGGCGGTGATATAGGGATTGGCCGCCGTTTCCAGAAAGGCCGCCCCCGCCGCGATAACGAACAGGGCTGTCAGGAACAGGCTGTAGGTCTGCACATAAGACGCGGGCAGGAACAACAGGGCCCCGCCGGCATAGAAGCAAAGACCGGTAATGATGGCTGCCTTATACCCGAACCGGCGCATCACCTGTCCGGCGGGCAGCGCCACCACGAAATAACCGATATAGAACACGAACTGGATGAAACCCGCCTGCATCCGGTCCAGGCCCAGGGCCTTCTGGAAATGGCGGATCAGGATATCGTTGAAGTTGTTGGCAATGGCCCACAGAAAAAACAGGCTGGCGATCAGGGCGAAGCCCCAGCGGTAGCCATGGGCGATGAAGGGTGCAGGCGATGCACCCCTGTTCCCGGACAGTTCCTCACCTGACATATCGGCCTTCTCCTGGCTCTTTTCAGATTGGTGATATCAGAAACGCGCGATGGCCTTCAGAACATGATCCGCCTCGGCGATCAGCCGGGGCAACCGGGTCGGCATCTCCAACGCATCGAAACCATGGGTGTAGAGGGCGGCATCCGGAACGTCGCCGGACCGGATAGCGGCGATAACCCGGTCGAAATCCGCCTTCAGGGCGTTGCGGCTGGCCAGCAGGGTGGTTTCCCGCTTATGGAATTCCGGATCCGCAAAGACCAGATCGCCCTTGGCCACGCCTACCAGCACATAGGTCCCGGCATGGGCGACATAAGCCAGATTGGCCGACATGGCCCCGATATGGCCGCTCGCGTCAAAGACGATGTCGAACATTTCCCCGCCGCTGCGCTCGCGCAGCCTTTCTGTCGCCCCTTCCCCACCCTGCACAATGTCACCAAAACCCAGACGATTGGCGGCGTACGCCAATCGCGCCGCGCGCAGATCCATCAGGGTGACGGCAGCGCCGTTCATGCGCGCGAACAGGGCCGTGGCGATACCGATAGGGCCGGCACCGGCCACCAGGACCCGATCCCCCTGCCCCGCCCCCGACCGCGCCACCGCATGGGCGCCGATGGACAGGAACTCCACCATCGCGGCCTGTTCCAGGCTCAACCCCGTCGCATCAATGACCGCATGGGCCGGCACTGACAGGTACTCACACATGCCACCATCACGGTGGACACCCAGCACCTGGATGCCGGAACAACAGTTGGGCCGCCCACGCCGGCAGGCGCGGCAGGTTCCGCATGGCAGATAGGGATTAATGGTGACAGTCTGTCCGGGCCGAAAGGCCGAGCCGACGGGGGCCTCCACCACCTCCCCAGCCAGTTCATGGCCCATGACCCGTGGATAGGCCAGATACGGCTGATTGCCTTCGTAGATATGGTAGTCGGTGCCGCATAATCCGACACAACGGATACGGACCAGCACCTCATCCGTCTGCCGCACCGGCGGGGGCCGGGTGACCAGCGACAAGGTCCCTGGTTGCTCACAGACAACTGCCTTCATCACCGGCTCCGCATTCAAACAACGGGCATCCATCTTATATATGGAAATTAATTCTCATATACACAATTAGAGGCGCCGCTGCCAGCGTGAAATGCCGACTGCAATGACGGGGGGGGGCAGTCCGCTACCGATGGTCTTTCAAATGGCCTGGGCCGTTTCCCAAATGGCACTGATGCCCCGCTGACCATCCCGCCGATCCAGTTGCACAATCACATCCACGACAGATCGGGCATAGGCGATGGTGTCCTGGACCGACAGGTTGAACCCGGTCTGCATCACCATCAGGGCCAGTTGCTGCAACGCGCCCTGGGGGCTGTTGGCGTGAATGGTGCTGACGGAGCCGGGATGACCGGTATTGACGGCGCGCAGGAAACTGACCGCCTCCTCCCCGCGCAATTCACCCAGCACGATCCGGTCAGGGCGCAGCCGCAGGGAGGCCTGCAACAGGTCGTTGGCAGTCACCCGCGCCTCCCCCATCTCCCCTTTTACGGCCACAAGACCCAGGGCATTGGGGGCCGACAGGGTGATTTCCGGCGTATCCTCCACCACGACCAGCCGTTCCTGTTCCGGCATCTGCCGCAGCAAGGCGTTCAGGAACGTCGTCTTGCCGGTGGAGGTACCGCCGCTGACCAAGATGGTGCGCCGTGCCCGGATGGCGGCGGCCAGATAGGCGGCGGGGTCCCGCATCGGGTCACGCCCGCGCCAGCCGTCATCAGGCGCCGGCGGCAGGGCGCCATAGGCGGACAGCGGCACATCGACCAGCCGGTGGCGGCGGATGGCCATGGCCCAGTGGCCGCGCGTCGCGGACGGGGCCACGAACTGCACCCGCGCCCCATCGGGCAGGCGACCGGACAAAAGCGGCTGATTGCGATTGATGCCCTGGTTCGACAGGCGCGCCACCTGTTCGGCCAGCCGGCGCAGCAACTGATCATCAATGCGCGGGTCCTGGTGACAGTCCATGCCACGGCCCGCCCGTTCCACCCAGATTTCACCGGGCCGGTTCACCATGATCTCGGTGACCCGCTCATCCTCCAGCAAGGGCTGAAACGGGATCAGATATTCCGACAGATAGACGGCATCATTCAGGATGGCGACACTGGCATTCATGACCGGCCTCCGCTGGTGGCAACAAGGGAGAAATCCAGATCGCGGGCCACGAAGACGCGGATGGGCTGCCCCTGATCGATGCGGATGGTGGGCGGGATCTGGCTGTCACGCTGGGCCGCCACACCCGCTGCCGATTGTGATCCCGACAGGATCAGGGCGGCATTACCGATGGCCGACAGGGCGCCGACAACCGACAGCATGGTGGCCGACCCGAACCGTTCGACAAAATGTGTGTCGACATCCCCCGACAGGCCCGATTTGCCATCCTGGCTGATGGCGGGCGACGCCAGGGCCACCGACACACCATCGGGCCGGATCAGGCGGGTCCACAGCACATAAACCCGTTTCTGCCCCGCCTGCAGCCCGGATTTATACTGTCCGATCAGGCGAGAGGTGCGGGGCACCAGCACGCGGCTGCCATCGAACGACCGCACATCCTGGCTGACCAAGGCCCGGACATAACCGGGAAGGTCGCTGTCGATGGCGGTTTCCAGAACGGCGGGGATGAAGGCACCCTGCGCCACCGTCGTGGAAGGGGCAATGGCATGCACAGCACTGGCCGTATCCACCCCGCCATTGCCGACCCGCATGGCGAAGGCTTCATTGTCCGACAGGGCCGCCGGCGCGGTGGGGGCAGCCGGGTTGGCGGGCGCCGTGGGGGCTGCCGTCGATGCCACAGGTGCCGTGGCCGGCGCCGGCACCGACATGTCAAAGACCATGACGGGGGCGGCCAGACGCTGCGGATCGGGCACGCGCGCGGAAACCGGCGCTGGTGTCACCGCCGCCGGTACCGGGGCCGGGGTTGGGACCGGCAAGGCGGCCACCGGGGCCGGCGGCGGGACGAGCGGGGCCGGCAGGGGCGCTGGTTGCGCCACCGGCTGCCGGGCCTGGTTCAAACCCCAGAAGGTCAGGCCACCCAGCGCCAGGACACAGGCCACACCGGCGACCATCCCCAGATGGCCCCCACTGCGGCGATCCGCCACCACGGGATAATGGGTCCGGCCCGCCAGAACCAATGCACCGGCGGACATGGACAGGCGGGGATCGTCACTGACACGGACGGGATCGGCGGTGAAGCTCATCACTTGGTCCTTTCCGCAGTCTGGGTGGTCTGGATCAGGCTGGCTGTCCGCTTGCCGTTGCGCAGGGTGATGCTGCGCGGCACGCTGTCCAGCACGATCAGATCGTTGCGCAAGGCGTAATTGGCGGGACCTTCCACCCCATCCGGTCCGGCCACCAGGATGGCTGGCACCTCGGCCCCGGCTTCCCAGCGCAGATAGGTGGAATGGCCATCATCGAACACCTGCGCCGGCAGCATCTTTTCCGGCCCCTGCTTCTCCCACGCGAAATTCAGGTCGCGGGGCTGGGGGACCGCCACCTCTTCTGCAACCTTCGGGGCCGGGTCGGATGTGATGTCGGGCGGCGGTGCCTCTGCTACGGTGGGGGCCGGCGGGGTGAACGGCTTGGGATAGCTGAAGCGCATGACATAAAGCGGGCCGCCCTTTCCCGACGTCGTCAGATCGAACAGGTACGTACGGCGGTCGGTGACCACCGTCATGTTGGTGCGGCTATCGGGCAGCATGGGCTTCAGGAACAGAAGATCGGCCCGACGGTTGGGCGTGACCTGCCACCCGGCGCTGTCACCGATGGCCACATTCTCGATCCGCTCCCCCTGTTCGAACTGGATCGTTGTCTGGATACCGGCGCGGCCGGGCACCGTGACCACGGCGGCCTCGTCATACTCCTTCCAGATGATGCGATTGTCGGCAAGGCAGGGGGTGCTGCACAGCAGGGCCGCCAGCAGCGGCAGGATCAGCAGACGCGTGGTCATGATCGGGCTCCTTTCACGGCCGGGCTGCGAAAACGCTGGCCCAGGCCTGCGGCGTGGCGGTTACGCTGCGGGGCATTGGTGGGGTTCTGGCGGGTGGCATCGCCCGGAATGGTCAGGCCGGCTGGGGTCGCCATGCCGGCGGCGCGCGGCGCGGTCTGCAGCGAATTCAAGCTCAGCATCGTGGCACCGGACAGGGCGGCGGCGGCATTGCTCTGGGCGGTGGCGCTGGCCCGGGCGGCGGCCGGGGTCAGGGCCGGATTGGCCGCATGGGTGGTGACACTGGCGTGGGCAGAACCGCCCTGGCCGCGCGGCGCATCCAGGCGGCCATGCAGGTTCAGGCGCCATCCCCCCGTCAATGTCGATGCCACCCGCAGGACCAGCAGCATCAGCAGGCTGAACACCCCCGCGCCCAACAGGACCGACACGGCCAGTTCCGGCGTCGGCGTGCCACCGGCCATGGCCAGATCCGACAGCATGGGTGCGATCAATGCCAGCGCGCCGGTGCCAACCAGGACAGTCAGCAGCGGCACGAGAGCGAACAGGATGGAGGCGCGCAACCAGCCCTCGAACAGCCCGCTCGTCGCAGGAAACAGGGCCAGCACGATGAAGACCGGGCCCAGCGCCAGCAGGGCCGCCAGCGCGATCTTGGACGCGACCAGCACGCCCACCGTCCCGAACAGCAGTAGCAGCGACGCGATCCACAGCAGGTCCGCCGGGCGCATGCCGGCCAGCATGGTGGGCTTCTCTGCCCCTGCCACCGCCGATTGGCGCGCGGCATCCAGAACCAGTTGGAAAAGCTGGTCCAACCGGTCAGCGAACAGCGACGGGGCCGATCCCCGTGTCCCGGCCAGCAGCGAGGCCAGATGGTCGGGCGCCCCGACCAGCAGGTTCCACACCACCTGATGATAGGCGGCCCAGGAGGTGGCGAAACAGAGAACCAGACCCAGCCCCATCATGCGCGGGGTCAGGCTGGACAGGCCGACACCCGTGCGCCCGGTTAGCATCCGGATGGCCATCAGCGCGACATACAGCGTCAGCAGCAAGGTCAGCGCCTGCCCCAGCGCACCGTCGGGGCCTAGCAGGGTGGAAAAGGCCTTTTCTGTGGTCTGGGCCGCCAGACAGTCTACGGCGCGCAGGGCGCCAGCAACCCCGCCCGCACCATCCAGACTGGAAAATCCGGGACAAGCCTGGGTCGTCATTCTGCGGCCAGCCTTTCCATCCCCGACAGGTCCGTCGCGTCTGGCCAGGGCGTGCCCGTCAGGCGCGGATACCAGCGGGCGGGATCATCGCCGGTGCTGGCGCGGATCATGTCCAGGCGACGGACATTCGCCTCCCGCCCTGACAGGACCATCAGCATGTCGTTCATCCCGCCCAGGTCCAGGCGCGGCACGATGGAATGGTTGGCATGGCGGACCAGGAAGCAGCGCCCATGTGCCGGCAGACCGCGGATCAACTCCAGCTCATGCACCGACAGGCCGAACCCGGCGCAGTAATCATCCTCCCGCGCCTTGGGGTTGGGCATGAAGATCATGGTGGATGTCTGTTCGACGATGGCGCTGGCGATACGGCTGTCCAGCGCGTCGCGGGCCGATTGCGTGGCAAAGCCGACAATGGCGTTGCGCTTGCGCAGCGTCTTCAGCCAGTCGCGGATGCGGGCCGCAAACACGGGGTCGTCCAGCGCCTTCCAACCTTCATCGATCAGGATCATGGACGGATCACCGTCCAGCCGTTCATCAATGCGGTGGAACAGATACATCATGGCCGGGGTACGCAGGGCAGGCACATCCAGCAGCGCCGTCATGTCAAAACCCAGAACCCGCGCGTCCAGATCCAGGCGATCCCCCTCATTGTCGAACAGCCAGGCATGTTCGCCCAGCCCGATCCAGGGCGACAGACGGCTGGCCAGATCACCCGGCATGGGCCGGGTGGCGCCCGACAGCAGTTCCCGGAAATGGCGCAGGCGGCGCAGGTGTGGGGCATGGTCGAAACAGGCATCGACGGCACCGGCAATCGCCGCCTCTTCCTCCGGCCCTTCCGCCTTCAACAGGCAGGCCAGCCACAGACGCAGAAAGGCGCGGTTGACGGGACTGTCGGGCAGTTGCAGGGGGTTCATGCCCGACGGTTCGCCGGGCAGCAGCCGGCTGTAATGCCCGCCGATCCCGCGCAGGAAAATCTCAGCCCCCCGATCCTTGTCAAAGAAGATGGTGCGCGGCTTGTACTTCTGCGCCTGGGCCGCCAGGAAGTTCAGCACCACCGTCTTGCCCGACCCGGACGGGCCGATGATGGTGAAATTGCCCAGGTCCCCTTCATGGAAGTTGAAGAAATAGGGGGTGGCGCTGGTCGTCTCAAACATGGCTACGGCATCGCCCCAATGATTGCCGCCGGCACTGCCCAGCGGGAAGCCGTGCAGGGACAGGAAGCCGGCGGCATTGGCGGTGGAGATCAGGGCGCGGCGGACCAGGAAACGCTCATTGCCGGGGAACTGTCCCCAGAATAACGGCTCCAGATTGACATCCTCCCGCACGGCGATGGCACCAATATCGGCCAGTGCGGCACCGGCCAGGGCCACTGCATCATCCAGACCCGCCATGTCGGATGCCCGCACCAGCAGGCCCAGATGATGATCGCCGAACCCGACCTGCCCCGCCGACAGCGCATCGCGCGCCGTCAGCATCTCCGCCCGTTCGGTCACCGTCTCCTCATCCGTGGCGCGGTGGCGGCGCAGCGCCAGATCCATGCGTTCACGCGCCGTCTGCCGGTCCACCGGAGCGAAGCTCTCCGTCAGGGTCAGTTCGACGGGCAGGCGCAGGATATTATCCAGCAGCCCGGCGCGGGTGGCGTCGGGATATTCCTTCACCGACAGGCCGGCGGCCACCTGTCGCCCCTGCGGTCCCGCCAGTTCCAGCGCATCGACACCGAAGCTGATCCGGGAATAGGGGATGTGGCGACCGATGTCGGTGCCCGCCGGCGGCAGCAGCACAGGCCGCATCTCCCCATTATACAGCGCCGACAGCAGTTCCAGCACCTCTGAACAGGGACCATGGGCAGTGTCATAGGTGCCCAGCGCGCGGGCGCCATAGGGTTCCAGACCGGTCAGCAGGGCCGTGACGGCGGCATCCAGGGCGCGGCGTTCGCTGTCCAGGCGCAGGGCCGACCGGCCCCGCGACAGGATGCGATCCACCAGCCCGGCCTTGCCACGGGCCGGGCGGCGCAGGATGGTCAGGAACTGTTCATTGATGAACAACCGCCGGTCAGCCAGCCGCTCCTGCCAGCGCCTATCAATCAGCGCGGCCAGCGGGCTGTCGAAACTGGCCGTCAGCTCCGGCTGTATCCGACGGCGGATGACATGGTGATAAACCACATGCCGCGCGTCCAGGGCGGAACGCAGCATGACCTCCCGTACCGCCAGCCGGTGGTTCAGCGCCTCTGAATCCTCCGTTTCGAAGGCCAGCCCCGCCACATGGATGGTGCGCAGCAGCGACCCGTCGCGCAGCAGCAGGCTGCCATCGTCCAGCAGCGCCTGATAGGGCAGCCGATCCCCGGCGCTGGCTTCACGACCGGCCCAGGCAGCGGGACCTTTCCATGTCGGCATGGGATTTCTCCACCAAAACAGGGCGCTAGAACTCAAGCGCCGTAGGAGTTGCTGCGCCAGCGCTTCCAGTTGCGGACACGCGGGCAGGTGGTGACCTTGGTCAGCCACAGGTCGAAGATGCGGGGTTCGCGCAGGCAGGCCAGATAGCCGGCGGCATGCACCGCCAGGGCAACCGGCAGGGCCAGGAAGGACCGCGTGACCAGGAACGCCTCCGTCGTCACCAGCAGGTTGATGACGAAGAAATTATAGGTCACGCCCGCAAACATCTGGGGCCGGGTCAGGGCGCGGAAGACGGGGGCGCGGGACAACATCAGCGGGCCACCGACGTCGTCGCCTGGATGCCCGACACAATGGCCCCCGCCCCGAACAGGATGAAGCAGCCCAGCACCACGGTCGCCCCGAAGCGCCAGTTCATCCGACCCGTCAGCATCAGAAAGCCGACCGCCGCCACCGCCATCACGGCGACCGTGGTGGCGACATTGCCCATAAGGGTGCCCTGCATCCATGACAAGGCCGCCACGATGGGGCCGGCCCCCTTGGGGTCACCGCCCGCATTCTGCGCCAGGGCCGCATGGGCCGATAGCAGCAGGGGCGCCAGCGCCGCCAGGGTTCGTTTCAGGATACGCATGCTTTTCTCCCTTAGGATCGTTCAGAACCGGATCAAGGGATAGGGGGCTGGCATTGCCGCCATATGTCGGGGCGATAAAGGTGCCCGCCATGTTGTGTCAGGCACATTGCATCAGGGGACGAAACGGTTCGCCCGCTGCAACATGCTGAAACAATCCGACATGGAGAGGCGATTTTCGGCTCGTACAGAGAAGGTCCCAACGCCATAATCGGGATATGGATTTGATGACCCGCATATTGATCGTGGATGATGATCCAGGCCTGCGCGGCCTGATCTCCACATTCCTGGACCGGCACGGTTACCGCACCGACACCGCCGGCAATCCGCCTGAAATGCGGGCGAAACTGGCTTCGGGCAGCTACGACCTGATCGTCCTGGACGTGATGATGCCGCAGGAGGACGGGTTAACCGCACTGAAGGGGCTGGTGGCCGGCGGCGGCCCGCCGGTGATCATGCTGTCCGCAGTAGGCGGCGATGTCGACCGCATTGTCGGCCTGGAAATGGGGGCGGAGGATTACATGGAAAAGCCATGCAATCCGCGCGAACTGCTGGCCCGCATCCGCACCGTCCTGCGCCGCAACCGCGGTGCTGCCGCCACGGCGGAACCGGCCCCCGCCGCGCTGCCGCCCGCAGCTGAAAACTGGATCGGCTTTGCCGGCTGGCGCATGCAGCCCGACAGCCGCATGGTGGCGGCCCCGTCGGGCCAGGATGTGAGCCTGTCGGACGCGGAATTCCGCCTGCTGCGCGCCCTGGTCGATCATCCGCGCCGTGTGCTGACCCGTGATCAGCTGCTGGATTTCGCCCATGGCGAAAGCACCGATCATTTCGACCGCGCCATCGACGTACAGATCAGCCGCCTGCGCCGCAAACTGGCCGCCGCCGATGACAGCGCCGAACTGATCCGTACGGTGCGCAATGAAGGCTATATGTTCGTCCCCACCGTCACGCGATAGAGCACGCGATAGGGATTGCGGCATTCCCGCCACACCCCTTCGGGAACCCGCCAGCGGGCTGCCGACATAATTTTTCAGGCGACATAATATGACGATGCCCCAAGGAACCCTGAAATACGCCTGACATTCCCGGGCAACATCCACCCGCCATCCCTTGAACCGCTAACGGCGGTGCCCCCGTCGGACACCCCCGAAACGGAGATAAGAGATGAGCGAACATCATATCGAAGATCATGACCGTGGTCTGCTCTTCGACCTGGAAACCCTGAACACCAAGATCCTGGAACGCCGCCGCGCCTTGTCGCTGCTGGGCGGTGCCGGTCTGGCGGCCCTGCTCACGGGCTGCGGCGGTGGCGGCGGGTCGGACAGCACCAGCACCACGACCACCACCGGCACCACGACGGGCAGCACTGGCGGGACCACCACCACCGGCGGTTCCTGTGTCGATTATGCCAGCGAAACCAACGGCCCCTACCCCGCCGATGGCACCAACAGTTCCAGCGGCGCCACCTCAAACGTGCTGACATCGTCCGGTGTTATCCGGTCCGACATCCGGTCCAGCTTCATCAGTTCCACGACCCAGGCGACGGGCGTGCCGATGACGCTGACCATCACCTTGCAGAATTCCACGGGCTGTACGCCGCTGTCGGGCTACGCCATCTATATCTGGCACTGCGATGCGGCGGGCAAATACTCGCTCTATGACCTGCCGACCGAAAGCTATCTGCGCGGCATGCAGATTTCCGACAGCAATGGCCAGGTGACGTTCCAGACCATCGTTCCCGGCTGCTACCAGGGCCGTTACCCGCATATCCATTTCGAAGTGTTCACCAGTCAGGCCGCCGCGACCAGCGGCACGGGCCGCACCGCCACTCTGATCTCGCAGATGGCCGTGCCGGGCAGCGTTTGCGCTACCGTCTATGCCGCTGGTGGATATGGCAACAGCACGGCAGCGTTGAACTCCATCTCGCTGTCCAGTGACAATGTCTTCGGTGACAACACCGCCGCCCAGATCGCCGCCCAGACCCTGACCATGTCGGGCAGCGTTTCGGCTGGCTATACAGCCTCTGTGACGGTCGGCGTCTGATCCTGTGGCCGGTGGCTTGCCCCTTTCGCGGGGCCGGGCCACCGGCCTATGCTGTTGCTGTTTTCCCGGCACATGGTGGCTGCCATGTTGAAGTTGCCCAACCTTCTGGCCCGCTGGCCCCTGTTCGTCCGCATCTTTGTGCTGATGCTGGCAGGTGTATTGCTGGCCCAGGCCTTGAACTTCCTGCTGCTGCTGGCCGCCCCCATGCCGCCACCCAGCCAGCATATGCTGGCCGGTGTGGCGGCAAGCTTGCGGTCGGGCATTGCGGCACCGGGTTTTGAAGTCACCACCTCCGGCAAGCCGCCCCCCAATGCCGGCCCGTCGGACCGGCTGCGCGCCAACCGTCAATGGCTGGTCAGTGCGCTAGGGGAGGATGAAAGCTTCGTACGGCTGGAACTGCGCGGGCCCGGTGATCCGGGTGGCCGCGGTCCTGGCCCCCGTGGCTTCCCCGGCAACCCGGATGGGGATCGCCCACCGCCGCCGCATGGTGACCGCCCGCCACCGCCCGATCAGGGCTTTTCCGGCCCCCCACCAGGACCTGAACCGGGACCGGGTCCGCGTTTCGGCGGCATGGTCCATCGTGACGACGCCATCATCGGTGATTTCTCCGCCGCCCTGAAACTGCCCAGCGGGGAATGGCGGATCGTGCAGCCGGCTGGCGGGGGCCTGCGCGGCTGGTATCTGCGGATGTTTTACTGGCTTATCGCAGGGTTGGGTGTGGTTGTGCCACTCGCCTGGTGGCTGGCACGGTGGCTGGCGGGGCCGATTGCCATGTTTGCCCAGGCCGCAGAGCGGCTGGGCCGCGATCCCGCCGCCCCGGCTGTCCCAACCAGTGCGGGCCCGCCGGAGGTGCGCGCCGCTGCCGCCGCCTTCAACCAGATGCAGGAAAGGCTGCGCCGGTACGTGGACGACCGAACCCTCTTGGTTGCCGCCATTGCGCATGACCTGCGCACCCCCCTGGCCCGACTTGCCTTCCGGCTGGAAGAGGCGCCGGACGCCGTGCGCGAGGCGGCGGCGGGCGATATCGCAGAGATGCGGGAAATGATCGCGGCGACATTGTCGTTCGTGAAGGATCTGTCCCAGCCTGTCGGACGCAGCACCATCGACCTTCAGGCCCTGATACTACGCCAAACCCAGGCCAGCCGTCAGATGGGGGAGCCGGTTGCCGACGGGGTCATGCAGCCAGCCTGGATCGAGGGTGACGCATCCGGCATTGCCCGCATGCTGGACAATCTGATCGGCAACGCCGTCACCTATGGCAATTCCGCCCTGGTGCGTTTGACGACAGAGAAAGATAGCGCGGTGATTGAGGTTCAGGATGAAGGACCGGGCCTTCCCGCCGCCCTTCTGGAGCGGGTGTTCGAGCCCTTCTTCCGCGTTGAACCCTCACGCAACCGGCATACCGGCGGGGCGGGCCTGGGGCTGGCCAGCGCGCGCGCCGTGGCACGGGCCCATGGGGGAGATGTTTTGCTGACCAACCGCCCGCAAGGGGGATTGGTGGCCTGTGTCACCCTGCCCCTGAAGCCCCTGTAGCAGCAAACCCAGATAGGGATTCATTATTAAATATTTTGGATGCAAATTTTCGTCTGATCGCTAGAATTCAGGCTCCGGCAGCCCTTCAGCGAGCAGCGAAATCCAATGCCATCCGCAGCCAACCGTAAAGTCGTCGTTACACAACGTTTCTTCGATGATCGTTCCGTCGCTTATCTGCGTGACCATGGCTGCGAGGTTGCATTGTCACCGCCGCCACCCGGTACGGGTGACGGCGATCTGGCGGTGGATACGCTCCGCCGCATGCTGGACGGCGCTGCCGGCTGGATCGTGGGGCATGCGCACGTCACCCGCCCATTGTTGGAGGCGTTGCCCGGTCTGCGGGTCATTGCCCGGCGCGGTGTCGGTTATGACCGCGTCGATGTTGCGGCGGCACGCGACCTTGGACGCGTTGTCACCATCGCGGCAGGTGGCAATGAAGGGGCGGTTGCCGATCACACGATCGGGCTGATGATTGCGGTGGGGCGCCGTTTCCGCGAAAGCCAGATGGCGATGCTGGCCGGCAACTGGTCCATCCTGAACGGCCATGACCTGTCTGGCAAGACCGTCGGCCTGATCGGACTGGGCCGGATCGGCAAAAGCGTGGTGCGCCGCCTGTCCGGTTTCGCGGCAACGGTACTGGTCCATACGCGCACACCCGATCCCGCCTACGCGGCAGAGGCGGGCGTCGACTATGTTGACCTGCCGGACCTTCTGCGGCGAAGCGACTATGTCAGCCTGCATGCACCGCTGACACCCGCCACCCGTTTCATGATCGACGCCCCCGCCCTGGCCGCCATGAAGAAAGGGGCGTTTTTGATCAATACGGCACGTGGCGGGCTGGTCGATGATGGCGCCTTGCTGGCGGCATTGCGGTCTGGCCATCTGGGTGGTGCCGGCCTGGATGTGTTTGTCAGCGAAGGCGATCCCGCTTACCGCCCCATCTCGGATGCGCTGCTGGACCTGCCCAATGTCGTGGCAACACCCCATGCGGGTGCGTCATCCCATGAAGGGTTAGCCTTGACCAACCTGATCGCGGCACGGTCGGTCGTGGCCGTCCTGGATGGAACGGAGCCGCCACCCGGTTGCATCGTCGCCGACGGGCGGCCATGATCGGGGTTGCGCGATAATCGTCCGGTTGCTTTAAGGATGACAGCCGGACGGGCGGTTTGAACAGGTGAAGATTATGGCGGACACGGACGTTACGGAACGGGAAGACGCGCTGGCCGAACCCCAGCAGACGGAACCCGCCACGCAATCCGTGCTTATGGAACTGCGTGAAATGATCGTCACCGGTCGGATTGCGCCGGACACGAAGCTACGCGCCGAGGCGCTGGCCACGCTTCTGGACGTATCACGCACCCCGATCCGCAGCGCCCTTGCCGTATTGTCCGCCGAGGGGCTGGTGAATTACAGCGTCAACCGCGGCTACACAGTCCGCACCGTCACCGTGCGGGATGTCTTCGACAGCATTGAGGTCCGCGCCTCGCTGGAAGGGATCGCGGCCCGTACCGCCGCCGACCTGGGGTGGGAGGCACAGACGCTGTCGCAGCTGACCGATCTGGTCAGCCAGGGCCGTGCCATCCTGTCCCGGGGCGAATGGTCGGAAACCATCGAACGGGAATGGTACCAGCTCAACTGGCTGTTCCATCGCGGCATCATGGTGGCGTCGCGCAACGAGGTTCTGCGCAACGCCACCCGCATGACGCTGATCTATCCGGTGCTGGGTGACGTTGCGCGTCTATGCCCAACCATCGCAGCCTGCGTGCCGCCCCGCCACCGGCAGATGCCTGCAACCCCGCCGGCCCATGTGTTGGAATCCCAGGATGAGCATGAAGCCCTGCTGGACGCGTTCCGGCGGGAGGACAGCGAGGCGGCCCAACGCCTGATGACCGAGCATGTGCTGGCCACCAAACACCGGCTGCACGCCATCGTCATGCCGCGCTGACCATCCCGCGACCGCACTTGCACGCCGCTACGGTATTATTCGGAGTCCGACCGATTACCGCCCCCCGGTGTCAGTCGGACTTCCGGCCCCGCAGCTCCCTATCCCAGTTCGACATCCAGCAGCCGCACAAACTGCTGACCGCAATGCATGTCACGTTCGACGACGCCGCCCTGCGGACTGGTGCGGGCGTGCGAGATTTTCACCATGTGCAGGCTGGGCACCGGGTAATGGCGCACCAGCGCCGGGTCGGCCCCGAACAGGCGCCGGAACAGGTCCGGCCCCAACGCCGGGTGATCGTGATAGGCCTGGAAATTCTCTCGCCCATCAAAGAACAGATCGAAGGTGACCCAGAAGGGCCCGGCATTCTTCGACCGCACATGCCGGCAGACATCCTTCACTGTGGGCATCACGCCTTCCCCCCTTCGCTCAGATCAATCCATTTTGTGCGGGCCAACGCCATCGGATCTTCCAGTTCAACCACATGGTTCAGCAGGAATTCATAGACCGAGCCCCGGTCGATATCGGCGGGCGTAAAGGCAAAGCCGTAGCTGGGCAGTTCCTCGTCCAGCGCGATGGGGAAATGGAAGAAGTACGGGTTGCAGGCCTTGGCGATCTGCGATGCCATTTCCTGGCTGTCGGCGGTTGCCACAAACAGCACCCCGATCTCCCGTGGGGCCGGCGTACCGGGTGGCGGGCGGTCGCCGGACACGGCGTTCCAGCCATACATGCGCAGCGAGATATGGAAATCCCCCGCCGCCGCCCCGATGGTCTTGTGAACCCGGTCATATAGGGCGGCCAGCATCCGGTCGTGGAAGACATCCACCTTGTCCAGCACCAGCGGGTCCTGAATGCCGATCAGCATAATGGTCTGGAACCTGCGGCTTCCCGCCCCTTCCAGCTTCACCGTATAGGGCTGTGGCCGCCAGATGGAGCCGGTAACATTCACACTGCGGTCGCTGACTTGCCGATAGACGGCATCGGTCACGTCCAGGATGCCGCCCGGCTCGGTCAGCAGGAACGGATTGCTGTTTTCATACAGCATATGGGCCGACACACTGTCGGGCGAGCAGCGGTTGGACAGGGCCAGCGGCTCCACCTCGAACCCGTCCTCGCCGATGCTGATCAGGACGCCCGCCCCTTCCAGGCGGTTGACGGCGCATTGCCCGCCGCATTCCGCAACCTTGGCGGCGTGCCAGGCGGGACCGGCGGGCGCCCCTTTCCACAAGGCATAGGAAGCGAGCACCGCCGTATCTGTGGTGCGCCCGCCCAGGATGATGTCGGCCCCCGCCGCCAGCGCCGCGATGTACGGCTCCGCCCCCATGACGGCGACGATATGGTCACAGGCATCAATGGTCGCATCCTCCAGCGCACCCAGCGGCGGCAGGGGCCGGACCTTGCCATCGACGTTGAAGGTCTTCAGCGTCGCCTTTTCCATCTCGCAATAGATCAAGGCGATGCGAGGCGTGATGCCCAGTTCGGCCGCTACCTCCACCACGATGTCGCGGGTCCAGTCGACATTCAGGTCACCGCCGGCCTGACCGCTTGACCCGACGATCAGCGGAATGCGTGCAGCGGCGGCTTCGCGCATCAGCAGGGTCAGGTCGCGCTTCACGGAACCCCGGTTGTTCTTCGACATGCCCAGCGCCAGATAGGCGGCGCCGCTGTCGGTGGAACCAGCGTCGGTGGCGATGGCATGTGCGCCCTGCGCGATGCCATAGCGGACCTCCGCTTCCGACGCGCCGGCGCCCAGTGACCCGGTCGGCACCAGGATTTTGATCGGACCGTCCAACATGATTGCTCAATCCAGATGATTGTGGAGGCCTGCAAAGAGGCCAATGAGGTGAAGATGATTTATTGGATTCAAATAGTCAAGTTTTTGCATCCAATTTTGAATGGCCAATGTGACCAGCGGTTCAGGGCGCTCTTGTCAGCATTAGCGAACCTTTGGAAGCCGCGCGGCTAGTATCGGCACCCGGCTCCGGCTCGGCCCTGGTCACCCCAGGCGGCGGGCAAGATGGGCCGCCAACGCCGGGCCGATCAGCAGCACCAGCAGGACACGCACCACCTGCGCCGACAGGATGAATGGCAAATCCACAGGCGTCGTGGTTGCGATGATCAGGATGGCGTCGATGCCGCCCGGGGTTGTCGCCAGATAGCCTGTCAGCCAATCCACATCGCAGATCACGCTGACCAGGACACCCAGCAGGGCACAGAGCCCGATCAGGCCGAATGTTGCCGCCAGGATGCGGGGCAGCGACCGGGCGCAGCCGGCCAATGTCTCGCGGGTGAAGGACAGGCCGATATTCCAGCCGATAACGGCATAGGCGGCGGCGGCCAGCAATGGCGGCACCGACGGCCTGGCCAGCCCCGCCGCCATCAATGCCGCCCCCACCAGACCGGGGAACAGAAACGCGGCGGAGGGAAACCGCAGCCATCGGGCAATCAGACCACCCGCCAGTGCCAGTCCCAGCGTCTCCAGCAGCCCCGGCGGGTCCAGGGCGGGAAACCATCCAGCGGGGTGGAACGGGGTCGCATATCCCGTCATCAGGTGCGACAGCGCGATAGCGGAGCCGGTGACAGTCAGGATGCGCAGATACTGCATCACCGCCACCATGCGGCCATCACCGCCCTGTTCCTGGGCCATGGCCACCATGCCCGCCGCCCCGCCGGGGGCAAGGCCCCAGATGGCCGTGGTTCCCTTGAACCACCCGCCCCTCGCCAGCACCCAGCCCAGACCGGCACTAATCAGCAAGGTGATCACAGCCATGGTCACGAACGCCGGGAGATGCCGCAGCAGGTCAGGCCCCGCAGCCTTTCCCATCGCCACGGCCACCAGACAGCCGACAATGGTATAACTGGCCAGAAGCATCAGCTTGGGTGGCTTCATTGCCCCGCCGGTCAGGGCGAAACCGATCCCCGCCAGCATTGGGCCCAGCAGCAGGGCCGCCGGAACGGCCACCGCCTTCAGCCCTGCCACCAGGATGGCGGTCATGGCCGCCAGCAGCAGCCACCGCCCCATGTTGCGGCCCATGGTTCAGCCGGCCCGCAACGGAATGGCGCCCGTTGCGATGGCCGCCACCAGCACCACCAGCGAGATCAGCACCGCCCATTTCAGAGCGAAGCGCTGTGCATCCGCCACATCCACCCCCAACAGCCCGCAGGCCAGATAGATGGGGGCCAGCAGCGGGCTGAGCGTATGAACCGGCTGACCGATCAGGGAGGCGCGGGCGATGGCTTCCGCATCAATGCCGTAAGCGGCGGCCGTGGTGGCGATGACGGGCACCACCCCGAAATAGTAGGCGTCGTTCGACATGACAAAGGTCAGCGGCATGCTGGCCAGGGCCGTGATGGGCGCCAGATAGGACCCGATGGAGGGTGGGATCACGGTCAAGGCGGCATTCGCCATGGCATCGGCCATGCCCGTGCCGTTCAGGATGCCGGTGAACGACCCAGCGGCAAAGATCAGCACGACCACATTGACGACATTGTCGGCATGGGCGGTAATCCGCGCCTTCTGATCGCGCAGACGGGGATAGTTAAGCGTGATGGCAACGGCGAAGGCGCCCATCATCATGACCGGCAGCGGCGCCAGACCCAGGATCATGCCCAGCACCAACCCCACCGTCAGGGCCAGATTGGCCCAGAACAGCCGGGGCCGGCGAATTGCCGGATCGATATCCAGCCCCGGTAGAGAGGTGACGGCCGTCCCGCTTCCCGCACCGACGCCAAGACGCAGTCGCTCTGCGCGGCCCAGCCACCAGGCCAGCACGAAAACCGCGGCCAGCCCGATCAGCATCGCGGGGATCAGGGGACCGAACACCTGCCCAAGGTCGGCGCCGATCGCAGCAGCGGCACGGGCCGACGGGCCACCCCAAGGTACATAGTTCATCAGCGAATTGCACAGACCCAGCAGCAGGGCCAGGATCAGCGGGTTCATCCCCACCCGTTTATAGACAGGCAGGAACGCCGTGATGATGATCAGCGCCGTGGTGGTACCATCGCCATCCAGCGACACCAGGGTCGCCAATGCAGCCGTGCCCAGGGCGATGCGGACAGGATCGTCACCAACCATGGCCAAGACCCGCCGCACCAGCGGATCAAACAGGCCGGCATCCATCATCACCGCGAAATAGAGCACGGCGAAAGTCAGCATCAGGGCTGTCGGTGCGACCTGCAACACGCCTTGCAGGATCATGTCGCCCAAGGCGGAACCTGCGCCGGACGCCAACCCGAACAGGATGGGAATGGCCAGCAGTGCGGCGATGGCCGACATCCGCTTGGTCATGATCAGCACCATGAAGGTGGTAACCATCGCCGTTCCCAGCAGGGCCGGCGAAAGCAATTGTTCGAACAAGGCACTGTCTCCCACGGCCATGGCCGACGCCGCCCCACCCGATCCTAGGTGACCCTAGGGCCAGGCGCCACGGCACCTTCTTGTTGGATAAAAGGACTATGTATCGCTTCGCTCACCCTGTGGTCATGGCTTCATTTTGTCAATCTAAACATCCATAGTTTAAATTTTTGCATCCAATATGTTGACCTGTCGCATCCACCCTGCGTAAGCTGTACCCATACCCGGCGAATGACGACCGGGGAGGAAGCCCCCAGGGAGGAATGAAGGAATGCGTGCGATCAATCGCCGGCTCTTGGCCTATGGAACGACCGCCATGCTTGTGCTGCCATCGGGCGCGGCGCTGGCGCAAGGCACGGCGCCGGTTGAGGCTCTGGAGGAGATCATCGTCACGGCCCAGCGGCGCAGCGAGCGTCTTCAGGATGTCCCCGTGACGGTCACCGCGTTCAGCGCGGAGGAGATCGAACAGGCTCGCCTGCGTCAGATCGACGATATCGCCAGCCGCACACCGGGGCTCAATTTCGATGCCTTCCCCGCATCACAGCCACGCATCACCATCCGTGGCATCGGGTCCAGCGACCGTGGCGCCGCCGGCGACCCCAGCTCCGCCGTATTCCTGGATGAGGTATATCTGGGCCGCCCCGCGGCGGTCGCGTTCGATACGTTCGATGTTGCGCGCGTCGAGGTGCTGAAGGGCCCGCAGGGCACGCTCTATGGCCGCAACGTGGTAGGCGGCGCCATCAATGTCGTCAGCAACCGCCCCGAACTGGACCGTACCGATGCCGGTCTGGAAGCGACGGTCGGCAATTACCAGCGGCTGGAAGGGGCCGCCTTCGCCAACATTCCCCTGGCGGACGGCAAATGGGCCGCCCGCGCCAGCGGGGCCTGGCGCACCCATGACGGTTATGTGAAGAACAGCTTCACCGGTGGCCGGGTGGAGGATCAGGACACAAGAAGCGGTCGGCTGCACGTCTATGGCGAGCCGGCGGATACCGTGCGGGCGCTGCTGACCCTAGACGGCACCCGCGACCGTGCGGACGGGCCGGCACAACATGTACTGGATCGCGATGCATCCGATCCGCGCGCGGCCTTGTGGACCGTCGATCGCAACCGCAAGGTCACCGCCGGCTCCGACGAAGGCTACCAGAACCGCGATACCTGGGGGGTGCGCGGGCAATTGGATTGGGACCTGTCCTTCGCCACCTTCACCTATCTGGGTTCCTATCGTGATCTGGACTATCACGTCGCCTATGATTTCGACGGCGGCCACGCCCCCGCCAACCGCATCAACATCAGCGGCGGCAATGACGAGAAAAGCGACTTCTCAAGCCATGAATTGCGGCTGAACTCACTGCCCGACAGTCCGATCCAGTGGGTGGCGGGCCTCTATAATTTCAACAACAAGACCGACCGCATCGATACGCTGGTGATCGATACCGGTCGTCCGGGCACGGAAATCTATGATCAGTCGGCAAAGCTGAACAGCTACGCCGCGTTCGGCGACGCGACCATCCCGTTGGACGACCGTTTCTCCCTGATCGCGGGTCTGCGTTATTCCCAGGACGAGAAGGATTACCGTGTCGCCAATACTGCCGGCACAGCGGTTCTGCGCGGTTCACAGCGTTTCGATGTCTCGGTTTCCGACAAATATGACGCCTGGACCTGGCGGGCCGGCGGCCAGTACAAGCTGGACCGCGACCATCAGTTTTACGGCATGGTGTCGCGCGGGTTCAAAAGCGGCGGCTTCCAGGATACGCCGGGCTCCGCCGCCGACGCGCGCGACGGGTTCGAACCGGAATATGCGACGCAGTATGAGTTGGGTCAGAAAAGCGGCTTCCTTAACGGGCGGCTGATCTGGAACAACACCCTCTATTTGATGAAATACACCGACCTGCAGACCCGCCGCACCCTGCCCAACCTGTCCATCGTGACGGAGAATGCGGGCAAGGCGACGATCAAAGGGTATGAAACGTCACTGAACTGGCGGGTTTTCGCCGGGGCGCGTCTGGCGGCCAGCTATGGCTATACAGATGCCACCTTCGACGTCTTCGAACCCGAACCGGGCGAGGACTATGCCGGCAACCGGCTGTCGCGCACACCGAAGCACAAGTTCGCCGTCACCCCATCTTATGAGGCCACCCTGCCCGATGGCGGCAGCCTGCTGTTCGCCGCCGACTATCGGTATGAAAGCATGATCTTCGACGACAATGCCAATGAAGGGCCGGAACGCCGCCCGGCCACGCATTTCGTCGACGGGCGCATCGTCTTCACCGATGCGTCCGGCAAATGGTCGGTGTCGCTGTGGGGCAAAAACCTGACCAATGAGGTGACACGCACTTTCCAGGCGGTGTTCCTGGGCGCTAATTTCGGCGCTTACAACCCGCCCCGCACCATTGGTGCGACAGTGACCTGGAGAATGTGATTTGACGCGTCCGGCCCCACAGGATTTGCTGCGCCTGTTGATGGAGGCGGCGGTCAACGCCGCCTCTCCCGCCACCTGCGTGCCGCCGCATCTGCCGCCGCCCCCGAAAGGACGCACGGTGGTGATCGGCGCCGGCAAGGCCGCCGCTGCCATGGCGGCGGCTATGGAACAGCGCTGGCAGGGGCCGATTTCGGGGCTGGTCATCACGCGCTATGGCCACGGCGTCGCGTGCAGCCGGATCGAGGTGGTGGAAGCCGCCCATCCGGTACCCGACGAAGCCGGCATCCAGGCCACGGCCAGAATGCTGGACCTGTTGAAGGGACTGACCGCGGACGACCTTGTCCTGTGCCTGATATCGGGGGGCGGGTCGGCCCTGCTGGCGTCGCCGGCAC
Source organism: Niveispirillum sp. FG156 (assembly GCF_057809555.1). Classification (NCBI taxonomy): domain Bacteria; kingdom Pseudomonadati; phylum Pseudomonadota; class Alphaproteobacteria; order Rhodospirillales; family Azospirillaceae; genus Niveispirillum; species Niveispirillum sp. FG156. The sequence goes on from NZ_JBMDKE010000021.1 coordinate 47,550, forward strand.
CGGGACTGACGCTGTCCGACAAGCAGTCGGTGGCCCGCGCCCTGCTGAAAAGCGGGGCGACCATCACGGAGATGAATTGCGTACGCAAGCACCTGTCGGCGGTGAAAGGCGGGCGTCTGGCACGCATGGCCGCGCCGGCCCCGGTTCACACGCTGATGATCTCCGACGTGCCGGGCGATGATCCGGCCACCATCGCATCCGGCCCGACCCTGCCCGATCCCAGCACCCGGACAGAGGCGCTGGCCATCCTGTCGCGATATGGGATCGACGCACCTGCCGCCGTCACAGGCTGGCTTTCCAACCCGCAAAGCGAGACGCCGAAATCGCTGGATGACCTGCCCCCCGGTCGCGCCATCCTTGTGGCAAGGCCCGCCGATGCTATTGCGGCGGCGGCGGATCTCGCCCGGCGCATGGGCGTGGCCCCGATCTTCCTGGGCAGCGCGATTGAGGGCGAGGCCCGCGATGTCGCCGTGCAGCATGCCGATTTCGCGAAGGCGGTTCTGGCCGGTGATATCCCCACCCTACGCCCCTGCGTTCTTCTGTCGGGTGGCGAAACAAGCGTGACCGTGCGGGGACAGGGCCGGGGTGGACGCAATGCCGAATTCCTGCTGGCGCTTGCCATCGCACTGAACGGGCTGCCGAACGTACATGCGCTGGCGGCTGATACCGACGGTATTGACGGGTCGGAGGATAATGCCGGCGCTTGGATCGGCCCCGACATCCTGGCACGCGCCGCGAATGCAGGCGTTTCCGCCCCTGAACGGCTGGCCGACAATGACGGCTACAGCTTCTTCCAGGCCCTGGGGACCTTGCTGTTCACGGGGCCGACACGAACCAACGTGAATGATTTCAGGGCCATCCTGATCGAATGAGGATTGATTGAATGAGCAAGGAACGCCCCTACCGCATCGCCGTTATCCCTGGCGACGGCATCGGCAAGGAAGTGGTGCCCGAAGGATTGCGGGTTCTGGAAGCCGTGTCGGCGCGTTTCGGCATCCGTTTCCAGTTTGATCATTTCGACTTTGCGAGCTGCGATTACTATCTCCAGCACGGCAAGATGATGCCCGAGAACTGGAAGTCGCTGATCGGCGGGCATGACGCGATCTTTTTCGGTGCCGTGGGCTGGTCCGCATCTGTGCCGGACCATGTTTCGCTTTGGGGTTCGCTGATCCAGTTCCGCCGCGAATTTGACCAGTATGTGAACCTGCGCCCCGTCCGCCTGATGCCGGGCGTGGAAAGCCCGCTGGCAGGCCGAAAGCCGGGTGACATCGATTTCTATGTCGTGCGCGAGAATACGGAAGGGGAATATTCCTCCATCGGCGGGCGCATCTTCCCCGGCACCGACCGCGAAGTCGTGATGCAAGAAACGGTGATGACCCGGATCGGCACCGACCGTATTCTGAAATACGCCTTCGATCTGGCCCGGCGGCGGGACAAAAAGCACCTGACCTCGGCCACCAAATCCAACGGCATCGCCATCACCATGCCCTATTGGGATGAACGGGTGGAGGCGATGGCCGCGCATTATCCCGATGTGCGCTGGGACAAGTACCATATCGACATCCTGGCCGCCCATTTCGTGCAGCATCCGGATTGGTTCGACGTGGTCGTGGCCTCCAACCTGTTCGGCGACATCCTGTCCGACCTGGGGCCCGCCTGCACCGGGACCATTGGCATCGCGCCTGCTGGCAACATCAATCCCGATGGCCGCTTCCCGTCATTGTTCGAGCCTGTGCACGGTTCCGCCCCCGACATTGCCGGTCAATGGATCGCCAACCCGGTGGGCCAGATCTGGTCCGCCGCCCTGATGCTGGACCATTTGGGTGAATATGCGGCGGGGGCCGCCATCGTGACTGCCATTGAGACGGTTCTGGCCCAAAAACATCTGCGCACCCGCGATCTTGGCGGGACAGCAGATACCGTGACCTGTGGCAAGGCCATTGCCGATGCCCTGCGCTGACCAGCCGCCCCATCTCCTGCCATAAGTAAAATTGGGTACCTGCGCATTTATCATCATTGGACAATGATGCTGCCGACGGGCACTTCCTTCCCAAAACCATTGCCGGTCCGGCCCAACGCCGCCCGGTCAAGTTAATGTGAAGGGAGGAAGAGAATGACTTTCCAGCCGAACTGGCGCCACGGCCTGATGGCCACCACCATGCTGGCCGCCGCAATGATGCCGGCGCAGGCACAGCAGGCCGATGATAGCCTGGTGCTTGAAGAAATCGTGGTGACGGCGCAGAAGCGGGCGGAGCGCCTGCAGGATGTGCCGCTGGCCGTCAGCGCGCTTTCCGCCGACGCCCTGGCCAATTCCCAGGTCAGCAGCACGGCCGGTGTTGCCGCCCTGGTGCCGTCGCTGACCTATACCCAGTCCACCAGCGACCTGAACAATAATGTCCGCATCCGTGGCGTCGGCACGGCCCTGTTCAATGCCGGTCTGGAATCCGCCGTGTCCTTCGTGGTGGATGGCGTCGTCATGTCGCGCCAGGGCCAGGGTTTCCAGGACCTGATCGATGTGGAGCGAGTGGAAGTGCTGCGCGGCCCGCAGGGCACGCTGTTCGGAAAGAACGCCACCGCCGGCGTGATCAACATCGTGACCAAGCGCCCGTCGCGTGATTTTGAGGGTGTTGCGGAAATCGGCATTGCCGAACAGGGCGAATACCGCGCCCGTGCCTCCGTCTCCGGCCCGATCAGCGAGACGGTGGGCGCCCGGCTGACCGGCTATTACACCGATAATCGCGGCTATGTTTACGATTATGGCCGTGGTGAGCATGTCTATGGCGGCCGCGATGTCGGCGTGCGCGGCAAGGTCGAGTGGCAGGCCACGGAAAACCTGAACTTCCTGTTCACCGCCGATATCCGCGACAGCGAAAGCGACTGCTGCCAGCCGATCCCCTACCTGACGACCAATAGCGTTCTGGCCGCCATCCGGGGGCCGGTCGTCGCCTCATCCGAAAACCGCACCGTCAGCAGCGGCGATACCCGGACCTTCGCCAATTCCGATCAGGCCGGCGGGTCGGTGGAGGCCAATCTGGACCTGGGCGACCATGTCCTGACCTCTGTCACCGCCGTCCGCAACTGGAAGATCGAGAATAATGTCGATGTGGACGGGTTCAATTCCGCCACACCGCTCTATCTGCCGTTCGGCAACGGCTATTTCGGCGTCAATGGTGGTACCGCCGACATCAGCCAGTTCACACAGGAACTGCGTCTGGCTTCTGCCGCAAACCAGCCCCTGACCTACACGTTCGGCCTGTTCTACTTCAACCTGGACCTGGACCGCGCGTTTACCCGCCGCGTGGGCGGCTGCGTGACGCCGGGCACCGCCTTCGGGCAGCCCTGCGCCACCTCCTTCTTCTCCTCCTCCAATCACGCGGCGAATACCAAGACGGACAATTACGCCGCCTTCGGTCAGGTGGAATATGAACTGACCGACGCACTGTCGGCCTTTGCCGGTTTCCGTCTGCAACGGGAAAAGGTGTCCTATAGCGGTACCCGTTTCGGTACCGCACCTTATGCCGGTGACCGGTTGCTGTTTGCCGCCTCCACCGGATCGGGCAGCGTTTCCGACACCGACCTGTCGGGCAAGGCCGGCCTGAAATATGAGATCGACCGCGATGCCCAGACCTATTTCACCTGGTCACGCGGCTATAAGGGTCAGGGCTACGACGTTGAATTGACGGCGAATTTCGCCAGCCAGACGCCTGTGCGCCCGGAAACGGTGAATTCCTATGAGCTGGGCTGGAAGCAGCAGGCCCTGAATGGCCGCCTGATCCTGAACAGCGCCCTGTTCTATGCCAAGTATCAGGACCTGCAGGTTCAGTCGACCATCGCGCCCAACGTGTCGGTTCCGACCAATGCCGGCTCCTCCGTATCGAAGGGTGCGGAGATCGAGTTCCAGGCCCGTGCCACGTCAGCCCTCAGCATCAATGGCGGCGTCACCTATCTGGATGCCAAGTTTGATGCCGACCGCATCGCCTGCGCGCTGCCGGCCCAGGCAGCCGCCCTCACCCTGGCAACGGGGGCGGCGGAACCGGCCAATAGCTGCTTCCGTCTGGGCAATGGTACCGTCCAGAATGTGCGTGGTGGCGACCTGCCCAACGCCCCGCGTTGGCGCGGCAATGTCAATGTCCGGTACGAAGATGAAATCGCCACCGACTGGAACGGTTTCGCCCAGGTCGGGTTCAACACGCAGAGCGGCACCACCTTCTCCCTGGAACAGGATGCCGGCCTGACCCAGGGCGGGTACAGCACCGTCGACCTGTCGGTGGGGGTGCTGTCGCAGGATGACCGTTATCAGTTGACCCTTTATGTCCGCAACCTGACCGACAAGCATTTCGCGACGGGCATGCAGCGCGACAACATCCTGACCAACGCCGCCAACCCCGGCAACATCCTGTATTTCACGTCCAAGGAAGCGGCCCGGTACATGGGCGGCACCCTGCGCGTGAAGTTCTGATCCCAACCGGCCGGCGGCGCCCGACAGGGATCGCCGCCGGCCCCGTTCTTCACGAAAACCCCTTAGGCCGCCATGATCCATGACGTCGCCATCGTCGGCTGCGGTCCCGTCGGCGCCACCGCCGCCCATCTGTTGGGCAAGGCCGGGCTGTCGGTTCTGGTGCTGGAACGCGAACCGGACCCGCACCCCCTGCCCCGTGCCGTGCATATCGACCACGAAATGATGCGTATCTTTCAGGGCATCGGCCTGATCGACCGGCTGCTGCCCCTGATGCGCGAAACCGACGGACACCTGCATATCGGTGCCGATGGCGGGGTGATCCGCTATCTCGGTTCCGCCGGACAGGCCCGGCCCTTCGGCTGGGCCAACGATTACTTCTTTTATCAACCAGAACTGGAGGCCGTGCTTCGCGGCGGCCTGTCCACCTACCCGGCAGTTGACCTGCGCCTGGGCGCGGAGCTGGTGGGGCTGGACCAGGGCGACGATCATGTGACCCTGCATCTGGCTGACGGTGACCGGGCCAGCGCCCGTTATGTCATTGCCTGCGACGGCGCGCGCAGCTTGGTGCGCAAGGCGCTGGATATCCGCCTGGACGATCTGCGGTTCGAAGAACCCTGGCTGGTCGTGGACGCGGAACTGGATGGGCCGGTGCGGTTTCCCGATTTCACCGGCCTGCCACCGGCGGCCAACCTGCAGAAACTGTCGGTGATGCTGTGCGATCCGCGCCGTCCCACGACCATCGTGCCGGGACGCGGAAATCATCGCCGCTGGGAATTCATGCTGCTGCCCGGCGAGGATGACCGGGAGATGATGCAGCCGGAAAAGGTGGCCGAACTGCTGGCCCCCTGGGTCGAGGGGGTTCCGCACCGGCTGGTCCGCGCGGCCACCTACCGGTTCCATGGTCTGGTGGCGCTGGAATGGCAGCGGGGCCGGGTGTTCCTGGCCGGTGATGCCGCCCACCAGACGCCGCCCTTCTTTGGCCAGGGCATGTGCCATGGTTTGCGTGACGTCGCCAATCTGGCCTGGAAACTGGAACTGGTCCTGTCGGGCCGGGCGGATGCCACCCTGCTGTCCACCTATCAGACCGAACGTGATCCGCATGTGCGGGCGGTGATCGGCGCCGCTGTTGCCGCCGGTCGATATATCTGTGAACTGGACCCGGCAAAGGCGGCGGCCCGTGATGCCGAGATGCGCCAGCGTGCGGCCACACCAGGGGCCACCGCCGCCGATCTGATCCCACCCTATCGCGCCGGTGTCGTCGGGAACGGTGGCGGCCCCCGTTTCATACAGCCGCGCATCGCCGACGCCGCCGGCGAAACCCGGCTGCTGGATGACGTGACGGGCGGTGGTTTCGTGCTGTTGCGCGGACCTGGGGCGGGCCAGACCGTCCTGCCACAACTATTCACGGATTTTGGCGTGAAGGTCTGCCGCATCGGGCAGGATATGCAGGATGATGGCGGCATGCTGGCCGCGTGGTTCGACCGGCACGGGCTCAATCCTGCCGCCTCGGTGCTGCTGCGCCCCGATGCCTATGTATTCGGCCTTGCCGCGAATGATGCCGCCCTGGGCGATCTTGCAGCCCAACTGGCCACCACCCTGCACCTGACGAAGGAGAGGATCGTATGTCCAGCCTGACCCTGGCCACTGCGGCCACTATGGTGGATGAGGCGCTGGCCGAGGCTCGTCGCCGTCAGTATGCCCCGCTCTGCGTCGCCGTGCTGGATGCCGGCGCGCATCTGGTGGCGCTGAAGCGGGAGGATGGGGCCAGCCTGATGCGGCCACAGATCGCCATCGCCAAGGCCACAGGCGCGCTGGGCATGGGCTATGGCAGCCGGGAGTTGGCCCGCCGCGCCAATGCCTCTCCCACCTTCTACAACGCCCTGTTCGCGATCAGCGGCGGGGCCATGGCGCCGTCGCCGGGCGGCGTGCTGATCCGCGATGCGTCGGGTACCGTCATTGGGGCCGTAGGCATCAGCGGCGACACGGGCGACGCGGACGAGGCCTGTGCCCTGGCCGGCATCGCCGCCACGGGACTGACCGCCGATCCCGGCCTTCCCACCACCTGAAGGAGGCGGACCATGCGCCTGCGCAGCATCGAACTGAACCTGCCGGGGGCCGCACAGGCCGCCGATTTCCTGACCGGTATTTGGGGACTGGCCCCCGCTGAAACCGGGGCGGACGGTACACGCTATCTGCGCGGGTCCGGACCCTTCCCCTATCTGGTGGCCTTGACGGAAGCGGATGGCCCCTCCATCCGCTGCACCAGCTTTGTGGCCGATGAGGCGGTGATTGCCGGCATCGCCGCTCGCGCACGCGCTGCCGGCTGGCCCGTGCAGGACACGGTCTCTGCCGATCCCGGCGGTGGGACCGGCATCCTTGTGCAGTTGCCGGAAGGGGAGGTTTTCCGCTTTCTGCATGGCGCCGACGACGTGGCGCCCATCGAAGGCCGAGACCTGCCCGTGAAGCTGACCCATGTGGTCATGAATTCCACCGACGCGGAGGCGACAGCGACCGCAGCGGAGCAGGTACTGGGCTTCCGCGTGTCGGATCGGACCAAGGGTATGGTCTTTGTCCGCTGCAATAATTCTCACCATTCGGTGGCCTTCGCGCGGGCGGGCCACAACTCGCTGAACCATATCGCGTTTGAGATGCAGGATCTGGACGCCGTGATGCGCGGCATCGGTCGCCTGCGCGACAGCGGCATGGTGCCTGCCTGGGGACCGGGCCGGCATGGGCCGGGCGACAATGCCTTTGCCTATTTCGTGGCGCCCTTCGGTGCCGTGGTGGAGTTTTCCACCGCCGTGGAGATTGTGCCCGACGATTACCGCGTCGGCGCGCCCGACGATTGGACATGGCCGCAGAACCGTATCGACCAATGGGGCATGTCCGACAAGGATGTGGCGGCCTTGGCCGTCGCTGAACGCAATTTCCGTTACCACCCCCTTTGCCTTTAAGGACCTGTAAACCCATGAAACTGATAAGCTTCCGCCATGGCACCGTTGAGAGTTACGGTCTGGTCGAGGATGGGCAGGTGCATGACCTGGGTGCCGTCGCCGGTACCCAGGCTCCCGACCTGAAAACGGCCCTGGCCAAGGGCCTGCTGACCGATCTGGCGGCACGGACGGCCCCCACCCTGCCGCTGTCATCGGTGACCCTGCTGCCGGTCCTGCCCAATCCGGGTAAGATCTTCTGCGTGGGCCATAATTATGAAAAACATCGGCAGGAGACGGGCCGGGCCAAGGTGGGACATCCATCCATCTTCACCCGCTTTGCCGACACCCTGACCGCCCATGGCGCCCCCATCATCCGGCCACGCGTGTCCACCAACCTGGATTTCGAGGGCGAACTGGCCATCATCATCGGCAAGGGCGGGCGCTATATCCCCGAAGATGAGGCGACGGCCCATATTGCCGGCTTCACCTGCGCCAATGATGCCTCTGTGCGCGATTGGCAATGGCATACGCAGCAATTCACGCCGGGGAAGAACTTCCCGTCCACCGGTGCGCTGGGCCCCTGGCTGGTCACGCCGGACGAGATTTCGGACCTGCCCGCCGTGACCGTGACCACGCGCCTGAATGGACAGGTGGTGCAGCAGGCGCCGCTGGCCGACCTGATCTTCCCGCTGCCGGTGATCGTGGCCTACCTGTCCAGCTTCTCCCCCCTGTCGCCGGGCGATGTGATCCTGACCGGCACGCCGGGTGGGGTGGGTGCCAAGCGTGAACCCCCGCTATGGATGAAGCCGGGCGACGTGGTGGAGGTGGATATCTCCGGCGTCGGGCTTCTGCGGAACGAGATCGTTGACGAAGCGTAAGAAATAAGGGGGGCGGAATTTCCGCCCCCCTTATTTTCTGATCCGTTTTCGTAATGATCAGCCATCCCGGCCAAAGCCGGACGCGTACAGCGGCTTGTCACTATCCGCAGATACGTCCGGCAACTGCTTTTCCACCGCCTGCATGGACGAGGGCAGTTCAAACGGCAACCGTCCCTGGAACCGGGCCTTCCCGGTCAGCAGGTCCAGCAGTGCAGCATCGGATGCGCCGAAATCGCCGATCAGGACCGTTGCCTTGTCCTTGATGGGACCAAGGATGGCGGGCCTGTCCAGATAGGTGCTGACGATCACCGGCAGGCCCGCCGCCGCCGCACGCTCCACGGCCAGACGGTCGGGATTATCCGGCGCGAAGGCCAGCGATCCTTCATGATGGCGGGAACCGAAGAAAAAGGCGGGACGCGTGGTGAAGGGCGTCGCAATGCGCAGCAGGGCGACATCGGCCTGTTCGGGGCTGTCCACCACCGTGAAGCCGCGCGCAGCAACGCTGGCCGCATCCATCTTCCACAGCCAGACACGCGGTTTAGCCTTGGAGTCCAGGGGCAGTGTGCCGGATGCCGCCTCCAGCAGGACCAGCGACCGGCGCTGTGCCTCCATGGCCTTCTCCCGGTCTACCGGGGCACCGACGAGGGCTTCCGCCGCGTCGGCATCGACATAGGGGTTTTCGAACAGGCCCAGTTGGAACATCACCACCAGCATGCGGCGCACCGACAGGTCGATGCGGTCGGTCGTGATGCGTCCGCTTTCCACCAGCCGGACCAGGATATCCGGGTCCATGACCCCGCCGAACTGGTCCACCCCGGCATCCAGTGCCTTGGCGAAGCGTTCAGGCTTGCTCAATTCTTCCACGCCCCAGGGCATGCCGACCTCGTCATGCTTCAAGGTGCCTTGCAGGCAGGGCGTCAGGCAATCGTCGGTGATCTTCCAGTCGGTCAGCACGAACCCGTCGAAACGGTAGGTATCGCGCAGCAACTCGGTCAGCATCTGCCGGTTAAACCCGGCGGCCACAGGTTCGGCGGGGCGGCCATTGATGGTGACATCGGCGGGCAGCTTGCCATAGGTGGGCATGACGCCGGTCGCATGGGCGCGGAAGGCTCCCTTGAACGGGGCCACATGCCGGTCGAACCAGCCACCGGGAAAGGCGATATCGCGGCCATAGGGGTTATGGGCGTCATAGCCTTCGGGCTGCGCGCCATAGCCGGCCCAATGTTTCACGACCGTGGCCACACCGCCCGGCGTCAGCCCATCCGCCGCCCCCTGAAACCCTTCCACATAGGCCTGAACAAAACGTTCAACCTTCGCCGGATCATCGCCGAAAGTGCCGTTGGTGCGCGGCCAGCGCGGCTCGCTGGCCAGATCGGCCATGGGCGACAGGGCCATGCTGATGCCCATGGCGCGATATTCCTGTGCTGCGATACGCCCGAATTCACGCACCAGATCGGGATCGCCCGTGGCGGCCATGCCCGGCGGTTCCGGCCATTGCGTGGAGTTGCCGGCACTGACCGTCAGCCCGAACGTGGCCTGAAAATGGTTGCGCGGATCGGAACTGATGACCAGGGGGACACCCAACGGGCTTTCCTCCGCCAGTTTCTGTGCGGCATTGGCCATGCTGGCCATACCCCGTGGGGCGACGGATACCCGATTGATGTAGAAGCGGATATGCTGGTCCCGGATCTGCGGCGCGATGGCCGCCATGTCCCAGGGATTGCGCAAGCCCCCATCCAGGCCCGGCGGATTACCGTGCATCAGCAATCCCGCCTTCTCCGCCAGACCCATGCGGCCCGTCAGATCGGCGGCACGGGCGCCGGGCGTCTGCCGCCAATCCTCGTAAAGGTCCAGGCGGCCATTGCGGTTCAGGTCCTTGAAGGACAGGCCGTCGACCCGGATCACCGGCGTGGTGCGGTAACCCAGTGCGGGTTGGGCCGGGGCGCCGGCATGGGCGGCGGCGGCCACCGCCAGGATGGCGGCGACGGACAGGCTCAGATGCTTTTTCATGAAAACCCTCAAACGCCCCTGGGCACGGCGGTCAGCGCCGGTTGCAGGGAATGGCGGCGGGAAAGGAAGATCAGAGCGGCACAAAGCTGTGCCAGGGCCAGCATGGACAAAGTGATCCACAACGCCCCCGATTGCTGCTGCGCCACCCCGATAAACAGGGGACCCATGACACCGCCAATACGGTTCACGCCGACCGCAACGCCCACGGCGGTGCTGCGCAAGCCGGTTTCATAGCTCATGGCGATGAAATTGTTCATCACGGCCTGCGCACCGAAGACACAGGCACCGACCAGCGCCACCACGATCCAGGCGGCGTTGGTGCCGATGGCAGGGATCAGCAGCAGCAGGGTGACCATGCCACCGATGAAACCGGCGGCCATGGCATTGATCTGCCCATGCCGGTCGGCCAGCCAGCCCGACAGCCCGCCGCCCACGATCTGCATCGCCATCAGCAGCGAGCCATAGGCAAAGGCGGCCTGCACCGGCGCCCCCTGTTCCAGGATGATGCTGGGCAGCCAGCCCGTCAGGCCATGGATGCAAAACAGGCTGAGCGCGCCGCCCACCCAAATGGTCAGCGTCACGCCACGATACCGGGGTCCCAGCAGATCGGCCACCCGCGCCTTGCCCGACGCATTTTCCCCCGACAGGAATATCGTGGCTTGGGCATAAGCATCGGCCCGTTCGGGCCGGGCGCGCGACAGGATGGCGGCGACATCGGCATGCCGCCCGCGCGCCACCAGGAACCGCACGGATTCCGGCAGCAGCCGATAGCCGATCAGGGCCATTGGCAGGGCCAATGCCCCAATAGCGTAAAGCCCATGCCAGCCCCAGGTCGGCGCAATGACGATGCCGGCCAGACCGGCGGCAATCCCGCCCAGGGAGAAGGGCAGAACAAACGCCAGCGTGGCATAGCGGTTTGCACAACGCGCCGGCGCCCATTCATTGATATAGACAAAGGCCAGGGGCGAGATCATGCCCAGACAGACGCCCAATACAGCGCGCAAGCCGCAGAAAATCACAAAAGTCGGCGCCCACAGCCAAAGCGCCAGACTGGCCAGCCCCAACCCAGTGACGGCGGCCAGCAGCACGCGACGCCGGCCCCAGCGATCCGCCAACGGTCCCTGCAACAGCGCACCAGACGCAAGCCCGGCCAGCCCGATGGACAGCATCAGCCCGATCTGAAACGGGCTGAGCGCCCATTGCGCCTTCACATAGGGCGCGACATAGGCGGCATTGAACAGGTCGTACCCATCGATGAACAGGATGGCGCCCATCAGCAGCGCGAACCGGATATGGAAGGGCCCAAGGCGCATATCGCCCAGTTCCTGGGCCACGTTGATCGCACGATCAGACATACTTTCCCTCCCGATGCCGGACTTCGCCAGCTTCACCGTTCAGCGTTGACATCGTTCAGTACCCCCTGTCAAATAATGATAAAGGGCATTGTCATAGGTTTGGGTTATGGCTGTCGAAGCAAGTCAGATCGCCAATCTGCTGGCCATCGCGAAATACGGCTCTTTCACCCGCGCGGCGGAGGAGAAGGGTATCTCGCAGCCGGCACTGTCAAACAGCATCGCGCTGCTGGAACAGCGGCTGGGGGTTCGCGTGCTGGAACGCACGCGTCGGGGGTCCACTCTGACGCCCTATGGCGAAATCCTGGTGCGCCGGGCGGAGGGCGTTCTATCGCTGCTCACCGACGCGGAGACAGAGGTGAAACGCCGCGCTGATGGGATCGATGGACCCCTGCGCATCGGTGCGACACCCAGCGTGCTGTCAACGCTGCTTCCCAGGGCGCTTCGATTGCTGCTGGCAGATGCAGGCCCGGTCGATATCGAGATCGTGGACGGCCTTGATGATACGCTGGTGCCGATGCTGCGCTCGGGCGCCATTGATATCATCATCGGGCCGGTGGCGGAGATGTTCGGCAGTCCCCCGGACATTCTTGAACATGTCCTGATGCGTGACCCGTTTGCCATCGCCGTGGGACCAGGCAGCGCATTCTTCGACCGGGACAAAGTGTCACTGGCCGAACTGGCCGATGCCAAATGGGTGCTGCCCCGTCCCGGCAGCACCTATCGCCGTCATGTGGAAGCGCTGTTCATGACGGCGGGGATCGCATGGCCGCAGAACTGTATCCTGGCCAATTCCCTGCCCGTCCTGGAAAGTCTGGTGCGGTTTTCCGGTTGCGTCACCGTGGTGTCGCAGGTGCAGATAACCGAGCAGAAGAGCGACTTCAAGGTCGTCACCCTTGAAGGGGCTGGGTTCCGCTGCATCGGTTACAAGCTAAGAAAGAACATGAAGCCAAGTCCCCTGCTGAATCGGTTGCGGACGATCATGGAGTCCGCTGTTTGACGCCGCCTGCGCAACTGAGCTGCACCGGATTTGCGCTGACCGGGAACCAGCTCTGTCCCCCTGGTCCCCCAATCACCACATTCATCGGCAACCCGACCTCAGCGACGGGGGCAGCATTATTAAGATTCTGCACGAAGAATATTCTTTAATAGGCTGATTTTATTCTAATTATGCGGACAGAATGCGGATAAAGAGCGGGTAAGGCCGCGCCAATTTACTCGGCCCCCCGTGTAATGCGGATGCCCAGCTTCTTGACCCGGTGCCAGAGGCTGCGTTCGGTAATCCCCAGGCGTTCCGCCGCCCGCGCCTGGATACCACCGCAGTCACGCAGCGCCTGGGTCACGATCTCCCGTTCAATGCGCTCCAATTCCTCGTCCAGGTTGCCGGTGAAGGCCTGTTCGGGGGCCAGCTTGGGGCGTCCCTCGAACAGATAGGGCGGCAGGTCGCCGACATCCACGGTCGTTGCTTGCGCCACGATGACGGCGCGTTCGATACAGTTCTGCAATTCACGGATATTGCCGGGCCAGCGATAGGCCGACATGGCCGCCAGCGCCGCCCGGGAAAATCCCGTCAGCCGCTTACCCATGGAGGCTGCGTAACGGGCAAGGAAATGGGCCGACAGCGCCTCGATATCCGCCTCGCGCTCACGCAGGGCCGGCACTGTGATGGGGAAGACGTTGAGCCGGTAATAAAGATCCTCGCGGAAATTGCCCTTCGCCGCTTCCTGGCGCAGGTCGCGGTGGGTGGCCGCGATGAAGCGCACATCCACGGTCACAGTCCGCGTGCCGCCCACCAGTTCAAAGCTCTGCTCCTGGATGGCGCGCAGTACCTTGGCTTGCAGGGCCAGCGGCATGTCCCCGATCTCATCCAGGAACAGGGTGCCCCCATGGGCCAGCGCAAACCGCCCCTCGCGCGTGGCGATGGCCCCGGTAAAGGCGCCCTTCACATGGCCGAACAGCTCGCTTTCCATGAGATTCTCAGGAATCGCGGCGCAATTGACGGCAATGAAGGGCTTATCCCGGCGGCGGCTATTGTCGTGAATGGCACGGGCGATCAACTCCTTACCGGTCCCGCTTTCGCCATGCAGCAGCACCGTCGCGCGGCTGTCGCAGACATCGGTGATGTGCTTCAGCACCCGCTGGAACGGCTCGCTGGTCCCGACCAGACGGCCAAAATCGAACTTTTCGCGCAGTTCCTGACGCAGGCGGCGATTATCCTCCTCCGTCTCGCGCAGCTTCAACGCCCGACCGATGGTGGCGACCACATCCTCGATCTCGAACGGCTTGGCGATATAGTCGAAGGCCCCTTCCCGGATCAGGGCGACGGCATCGCGCACGGACGCATAGGCCGTCATGATCACCACCGGCATCTCCGGCCGTGCCGCCTGCAGGCGGGCCAGCAGGTCGCGCCCGCCCAGTCCCGGCATGCGCAGGTCGGTCAGCACAAGCCGTACAGGGTTCATGTTCAAAAAGCTCAGTGCCGCCGCGACATTATCCACGGCATGGGCATCCAGACCGCGGGCTTGCAGCGCCGCCGCCGTCACTTCGCCCAACCGCACCTCATCATCAACGATCAGGATCACGAGATCTCTCCAGGGCTGGCAGGGGCAAAGGGCAGGCACAGGGCGAACAGACTGCCCACACCCTCCAGGCTTTCACACGATATGGTTCCGCCATGCTGTTCCAGGATGTGGCGCACGCGGGCCAGACCCAGGCCTGTGCCCCGCGGCTTGGTGGTGACAAACGGTTCGAACAAGCGGTCGCGCACCGATGGATCAATACCGGACCCGGTATCGGCGATGGAAACGACCACCATCCCTCCCGACTGCTCCACCCGGCAGGTCAGCAGACCGCCGCCCGGCATGGCATCCATGGCATTCAGGATGATGTTGAGAAAGACCTGATGCAGCCGACCCCCATCAGCCTGGATGATGAAGGAGCCGGATGGCGCCTGCATGGCGACGCGAATGCCGCGCTGCTCCAGATCATGGGCGGCAAAGGCGAGCACACCCGCCAGCTCCGCACCGACATCCACGGGCTGGCGGTCCAGCGTACGGGGACGCGCGTAATCCAGCAGCTCATGCAGCAGATGGTCGATGCGCCCCACCTCATCCAGCACGAAATCCACCATCTTCTCACCTTCCGGGGAGAGAGCGGATTTCATGCGCAGGACCTGGGTGGAGGTCTTGATGATGCCCAGCGGATTGCGGATTTCATGCGCCATTACTGCCGCCGCCTCACCCAGCGTCGCCAGTTGCTCGCGCTGCCGCATCTCCGTTTCACGTGCGCGCATCGCCTCCAGACGCGTCGCCATCTCGTTGAAGCCGACAGCCAGCTCCGTCAGCTCACCACCGCCCATCTCTGCGATGCGCGTCTTGAAATCGCCCTCACGCACACGCTGCAACCCCCGGCTCAGCCCTGTCAGCGGGCGGGAGATCAATTTGGAAAGTGACAAGGCGACCGCCAGCGAGAACAGGCCGGCCACAGCCGACAGCATCAAGAACAGTTCCAGCCTGCGTACATGCGACAACAGAGACAGGTTATTGGTCAGCCGGCAGGTCACGATACCCACCAGATGGCCATCAAGATCGCGGAGCGCAGCGAAACCCGCCGCGAGATTCCCAGGCCCCGCCGTATGCGCGATCAGGCTGGGCATCCCGCCGGCCAGCGCCTCCACCACGCCCGGCGGCAGACTGACAGTTGTACCGTCCAGCGAGGCCGCCTTGCCCTCCGTCACGGCATAGGCCTCCACCACCAGGCCCGGCATGCTGTCGGCCATGTTGACCATGATCCCGTCCCAGCGGTTGGCGACGAAGGCGTACAAGCTTCTGCCCTTGCTTTCGAACCGTTTGGCAGCCCCCATCAGCAGCAGGGAGCCGCCCTTCCCGTCATCAGCCACGAAGAAGGTGCTGCGCTCCTGTCGCGGCAACCAGCCCCCATCGCCGATGGGACCGTTGGCGAACAGCACATGGCCATCGGCATCATAGATGGCCACGGCCTGATAACCGACGGACGTCAACAGGTGCGCTGAAAGGTCGATCTGGCCACGGTCCAGGTTGTCGGTGCTTTCGCGAAGGGAGGAGGCGACAATGCTTACCGCCTGACGGGCCTCCACCTCATCCTCGACGGACCGTTCCGCGAACAGCATCGCCGCCTCCTGCAGCCACCGTTCCATGTTGGACGCAAAGGCACCGGAGATGATGTCGGCGGCGATGTAGCTTGCCGTCAGCACGGGCAAGACGCTGACCGACAGGAATGCGATGACCAGCCGCCAGCGCAGCCGCATGCCGGACAATATCGGTGGGACAGGGCCGCTCCACCGTTTCATCACGATCAGACCTCCTGTCCGGGGCGGGTCCGACTGTTCGTGACCCAGTGATTGCATCATGCGAATGATCCCGACTGTGACAGGGGCCGGCCTGGGGCGTGAAACAATTTATTCACCGACCAGAGATGGAGTTCGACAAAGGCAAACGGTATGCCAGCGGGACAGGCACAGACGAAGACGTGAGAACCGGCCCGAAAAACCCGATCCGCATCGACGCAGCGGTCTGAAGACCGTCACGTCGAGCTACAAAATTTGTAGCTGCCAACAAAAAGCAGAGTAAGCGCGCAGATGGATAAGGGCTGGAATCCCTGAAAATTCCAGGAGATCGCAGGCCCAGCACCGAACATGGCCCTTGGCATGGCGGGTGCAAATTACCCAGGGAGGCTGTCCGTGGATCGGTATCCGGCATTCAAGATGTGGGCGTTCAAATGGCTTTATTTACAACCGAAGGCACAAGCTCATGATTGAGCCATCGCGGGAACCGAGCGGATACAATCCACGATCAGTAGCGCGGGGTCCCATGCGCATCGGCTTTCTTTTCAACCATGATCAGATCCATCAGGTCGCGCACAGCCTGCCCATCGCACTGGCCCTGGCCAAGGGCGGCTTTGCTGGCGAGATTTTCGTCGCCACGACGAACGAGCGCACCCGCCGGGAGGTGCTGCGGCTGGGCGGTGATGAGATTGGCCGACATATAACCCATGTCGATCTGGGTCTGCGTGCCCGGTCATTGGTGTTGTCACGCCCACTGGAAAGCTTGGTTCCATCGCGCAAGCTGCTGGTCTATGGCGACAATCTGGATTTCTTCCGCAGCCTGGACATGCTGGTCGTGGCGGAAAAGACCTCCCTGGTCCTGAAAACGCTCTATGGGCTGAAGAACCTCAAGATCGTTCACACACGGCATGGGGCCGGGGACCGGGCCATCGGCTTTGATAAGGCTTCGGCGGGTTTCGATCATGTATTCTGCTCCGGCCCGAAGGTGCGCGAACGGCTGATCGCCGAAGCAAAGGTGCCGCCGGAGAAGATCAGCATGGTGGGCTATCCGAAGTTCGATATGCTCGACCCGTCCGTGACCATGTTTCCGGTAAGGTCGCGGGCTCCCATCGTGCTGTACAATCCCCATTGCTCGGCCCACCTGTCATCCTGGTTCAAACATGGCCGGCAGGTGCTGGATTTCTTCCTGGACAATCCCAACTACCAACTGATCTTCGCCCCGCATGTCATGCTGTTCGAACGCAAATTCGTCCTGACCATTGACAAGCTGCGTATCGACCGGCCGGGCCATATCGAAGAGCGCTATCTGCGCGCACCCAATATCCATATCGACCTGGGCAGCCGTGCCTCCACGGACATGAGCTACACGATGATGGCCGATCTCTATCTGGGTGACGTCAGCAGCCAGATTTACGAATTTCTCCTGCATCCCCGCCCCTGCCTGTTCCTGAACAGTCACAAGGCCGACTGGCGCCAGGACCCCAACTATGGCCATTGGCGCGCGGGCCCCGTCATCGACACGCCCGCCGAACTGGCCGATGGGCTGAAACGCGCCCTGGCCAGCCATGAGGAAGCCTATCGCCCGGTGCAGCAGCAAATGTTTACAAACAGCTTCGATCTGACGGACAAGCCATCGTCACAGCGTGCCGCCGAGGTGCTAGCCGCGCTGATGGGCGACACAGGCTGGAACCAGCGGGCCAGCCTGTCCGCATGAGCGCACTGATCACAATCCTGCTGCCCTTCTTCAACGAAGAAGGATGGATCGGCACCACACTGGACAGTTTGGCCGCGCAGAGCGACCGGCGCTTCTGTCTGCTGCTGCTGGATAACGGCTCCACCGACCAGGGCCGGGACGAGGCGCGCCGCCACCTCGCCGCATTGCCGGACATCACGGCTGACATCCTATCCGTGCCCACGCCGGGCAAGGTGAACGCGCTGGCCGCCGGTCTGGCCCTGGTCCGCACACCCTTTGTCGCCATCTGCGACGCGGACACAACATACCCGTCCGACTATGTCGCGAACTGCCTCGCCTTGTTCACCGCCCACCCGGAAGCGGCGGCGGTGATGGCTATCGATCTCTATCACCCGGCGCACTCACAGGCCGCTACGCGCCGGATCTACCGCATCCTGCGTAAGGTGCGCCGGTTCCGTAACCAATGCCATGCCGGCGGCTATGCCCAGTCTTATCGCACCGAGGCGCTGGTGGCTGCCGGCGGCTTTGACCTGCGGCGATGGCCCTTCGTGCTGGAGGATCACGAGATCGTGCATCGGGTGATGCGGTTCGGCACGGTCATCTATGATCACGGCCATCATTGCTTCCCTTCGCAACGCCGCACCAACCGCCGCCGCGTCAGTTGGACATGGTGGGAAAGATTGCTGTACCGTCATATGCCGCGTGAGCGGATGGACTGGTTCTTCTATGATTTCCTGGGCCATCGTCTGGCCCGCCGCAATGCCTATTCCACCGCCTTGAGAGCCAAGGATTGGACATGTCCCTGAGCATGGTGCCACCGGGCGCACCGGCTGGCGCGCTGCGCCGTATCTTCGGCGGGCTGGGACTGGTGCTGGGCGGCAAGGCCGGGGCCGGGCTGATCAGCCTCGCCTATCTGGTGATCGCCACACGCGCGCTGGGACCGCATGATTATGGCGTGCTGGTGCTGATCCACACCTATGTGACAACCGTCTGCGGCATCGTGGAATTCCCCGCCTGGCAGGCCGTCATCCGCTATGGCGCGGAGGCGCAGCGCGCGGGTGACCGTCATCGCCTGTCGCGCCTGCTGCGCTTCGGGGCGCGGTTGGAATTGCTGGGCGGGCTGGCGGCCATCCTGGCGGCGGCACTGTGTGCACCGCTGGTGGGGCCGCATCTGGGCTGGCCGGAAACGGCCATGGTTCTGGCCCTGCCCTACAGTCTGGCTGTGCTGGGTTCCGTCCGCTCCACACCAGCGGGATATCTGCAGCTGGTCAACCGCTTCGACCTGCTGGGCCTGCATAATCTGGTGGCACCGATGGTGCGGCTGGCAGGCGCGGGCATCGCGGCCCTGGCCGGGTGGGGACTGAAGGGTTTCCTGGTCGCATGGCTGGTGGCGGCACTGTGCGAGTTCGTCAGCCTGTGGGCCATGGGCCTATGGCTGGCCCGCCGCCATCTGGGGCCGGACCTGCGGCGACCGGAACCCGGCGATCCGGCTGCCGACAATCCCGGCATCTGGCGGTTCCTTCTGGCCAGCAATGCCGACGTGACCCTGACCGAACTGGCCGGGCGCGTGGCGCCGCTGGTGGTGGGCTGGATGCTGGGGCCAGCGGCGGCGGGCCTGTTCTCCGTGGCGCAGCGGGCGACCGTGCTGATCGCACAACCGGCACAGATCCTGGGCAACACCGCCTATCCGGAACTGGCACGCCTGATGGCCAGCGGCCATGGCGGGCGGGCCCTGCGCCAGACCGTGGGCCGGGTGGCGGCCATCGCGCTGGGTGCCTGCATCCCCATCGTCGCCATCGTCTGGCTGTTCAACGCGCAGATCGTGGAATTGATCGCCGGTCCGGCCTTCGCCGATGCGGCGCAGTTGATGGTGGTGCTGGTCCTGGCCCGTGCCCTGGCGATGGCGGGAACGCCTTGCACCGCCGCCTTGACCGCGCTGGGCCGGCCCGGCTGGTCGATGGGCGCCAACCTGACGGCCAGCCTGCTGTTCCTGCCGGCCCTGCCCATCTTGCTGGATCAGTTCGGGCTGGCAGGGGCCGGCATTCAGGCCGTGGGACAGTCGCTGACCGCCAGCCTGCTGCTGCTGGTCCTCACCTGGAAAAGGAGTGGGGCGGCGTGAAGCCCATGCGTATCGCCTATGTCATCAATTCCGTGGAGGGTGGCGGGGCCGCCCTGCCCGTGCCTGCCGTCACCCGCGTCATGCGCGATGCCGGGGCCGTTGTCCGGGTCTTTGCCCTGACCCGCCGGGATGGCCGTGCCCTGCCCCCCATGGTGGCGGCCGGGCTTGATCCCCTGGTGCGCGACGGCGGAACTGGCGACCATTGGCAGGCCGCCCGCTGGCTGGACGCGGAACTGCGGAAATGGGGCGCCACCCATCTCTGGACCTCGCTCAGCCGTGCCACCATCCTGGGCCTGCTGATCGGCCCCAGACTTGGATTGCCGGTCGTCTGCTGGCAGCATGCCGCCTTCCTGAAGCCGTGGAACCGGCGGCTGATGCAGCTTCTGCAATCGCGCGCCTTGCTCTGGGTCGGGGATTCCGCCTCGGTCACCACCTTGACACGGGAACGGCTGGGCGTGACGCCCGACAGGTTGGTGACCTGGCCCATCTTCGCCGCCAATCCCGACCAGCCCACCGCACAGCCCTGGCAAGCCGGACAGACGCTGCGCCTGGGCAGCCTGGGCCGGTTGCACCCGGTCAAGGGCTATGACGTCTTGCTGATGGCACTGGCGGCCCTGCATCGCCAGGGTTTCCGCCCGCCCTGCCCCATCAGCCTGACACTGGCCGGCGAGGGGGAAGAACGGGCGCGGCTGGCCGCCCTGGCGGGGGACGTCGGCATCGCCGATGTGATCCTGCCCGGCTATACGGACCGCCCCGACCGGTTCCTGGCGGACCTGCATCTCTATCTGCAACCCTCCCGGTCCGAGGGTTTCTGCATCGCGGCACATGAGGCGATGGCAGCCGGCCTGCCCGTGCTGGCATCCGCCGTGGGGGAAATCCCGCACAGCATCATGGAGGGCATGACTGGTCACACGGTTCCGCCCGGTGATGTGGCGGCCCTGGCCGCCCAGTTGGCAAAGCTATTGTCCAATCCCGGCGGACTGCATGCCATGGGAATGGCGGCGCGAACCCGCATCCAGGATCAGTTCTCCCAAACCCGGTTCAGGGAGGCGGGCACCACCATCATGCGGCGGATCGCCCCCATCTCCGTTTGATATCCAGCCAAAGACCGGAGAGCGACCGGTCAATGCGCTTCACATCGATCATAGTGACGCCGCCGCCACTGCTCAACGTGTGCATCCCATCACGATAGGCGCCCGCCGATCCCGGCAGGTCCAGCGGCGCCCCCGCCACCGCCGCAAACCCCGTCTCATCCAGCCTGTCGATCCAGAGCGGGCGCAGCGCGCCGCCATAGGTGTGTCGGCAATCCTGAACGGGCAACATGATCCGGCCATCAATGACCAGGGCCGTACCGCCTGGGCGGGATGAACCACGGTCGATGCGGACGGGATTGCCGGGATGCGGGGTCCATGGGCCTGTCAGCCGGTCTGCCCAGGCCACATGCAGATGCCCCAGCTTGGTGGCCTTGGTTGTCGCCGGTGAATAGAACAGCCACCAGCGCCCTTCATGCCAAAACGGCGTGGCGTCCACGGCCACGCAGTCCAGACGGATTTCCGCCTCCCGCCTCCAATCCGCCGGCCCCTCCCCCATGCGATAGAGATGCAAGCCCCCCGACCGGTGCGCCTCCGGCAGCATCCAGGTGGCCCCATCGGCATCGAAAACCTGCGGATAAGAGAGGTGCCAAGGTTCCCGCAGGCAGGGGCGGCGCGCCACAACCCGGAAATCATCACCCAGCGTCAGCAGTTCGATGATCCCATGCCGTGTCGCATAATCATAGCTTTCCACAAAGACATGAAGCCGCCCCCCCGGTTCACGCCACGCAAAGGGATCGGCCAGGAAGGCGAAGGCGGGTTCCTCGGGCAGCCAATGCACCGCTGCATCGGCCAGCCCACCGGACAGCAGTTCCGCCGCAGGCCGGGCGATCAGCCCGCATCTCCAGATATCCTTGCGCCGGGGCATGCCTTAACTCCACAATCCCGTTGGTGGCCGATGCTGGCGACGTCTATGTCAGCAGCAAGGGATAAACCCTGGACCCGTGGCCCGTCGAACATCTTAAGCAGCGGCCGCCCCCAACGGCATCCGCGATCATCACGCGCCTTTCTCCCGCACGGTCCCCAGATCGGGGTCCTGCCGGTCAAAGCCCAGCCAGGGGGAAACAAGGCGCAGCAGCAGGTTCAGCAGCAAATTGTGGCTGCGGACCAGATTGACGGAGGGTTCCAGGCTGCTGCCGAAACGCAGTTTGGCGGCATAGGCGGTCTGGCCCGATTGCAGCCGGGGCCGGCCGGACGACATCGCCAGCCGCACATTTTCCAGCCAGCTCAACACATAGAGATTGTGGTCGCGGGCCAGCGGATACTCCATGCCCAGGAACTTGTCGATGATCCGGCCATCGGCCAGCAGCAGCAGATTGAACGCCACCAGCCGATCACCGACCCAGTAGAAGACGAACCGCGCGCGATCACCCAGTGCCGCCGGCACGGAAGCGAAATAGCCTTTTGGCAGTTCCTCGAACTCGCCATAGCGGACCCGGCTGTTGGCGCGCGTGCTTTCATAAAGCTCTTCCACCCGGTCCAGCAGATCGCCCGCCGCCGGGCGGTGTTCGACCCGGACGGCACCGGCGGATTTCAGCTTGCGCCTGATATCCTTGCGCGTTGATGCCGACAGGCCCGCCAGATAATCCGCCTCCCCCGCCTTGCCGGTCAGATCCAGCACGGCCACAGGCAGGCTGGTCACGGACACGAAGCCGCGCGCCACCAGCAGCGGGGTAAGCCAGTCCGCCTCCGGTGCGGCCACATCCTTGAAGGCGGTCAGCCGCGCCCCGCGCCGCCGCGCGTCCGCCGCCAGCAATTCCAGCAGGGTGTCCAGCGCCACCTCCCGCTGTGCCGGTGTCAGACCGGGCCGGGCCGCGACATGGCAGCGCTCCGCCAGGGTCGACCCTATTCCCAGCAGACGCCAGACCATCAGGCCCGGCAGCAACCCCGCCAGCCGCCGCGCGATGTCACCGGCCCTTCCCTGGAACGGGGTGTCCAGCCGGTACTCCATCTCGAACAAGGGGGCACCCAGGACCAGCCCATCCTTGTCCATGACCACGGCCACGGGACCGCCACAGGCACGGTAATAGACCCAGCCTTCGGCCTCTCCCGGCTGGCAGGCATCCCAGTCTGCCGCCGGCAGCTGGCCAATATCCGTCAGGATGCGGGCATTCAGGTCAGCCACCATTGGCCACCCTTGCGGGCAGAAGGGCCGCTGGCCGTTCGCGCACCAGGGCCGTCAGGAAATCTGTGACGCGGGTGGCCATCAGGTCCCGCTGCCGGTCCACGGTCACCAGATGGTAACTGTCATCCAGCACCAGCATGTCCACGCGACCGCCCAGCCGGCGTTGCAGATAAAAGGCATTGGACAGGCTGGCAATGTCATCCTCACGCGACTGCACCAGCAGGGTCGGCTGCCGCACCGATGGCAAGCGTGGCTTCAGGTCCGCCGTCAGGCGCCACATCTCCCGGATGGCATGGGCTGGGGTGGACAGCAGACCGGCAGCGGCACTGTCTCCGGCATGCATGGCGCGGACGATGGCGGCCCGGATACGCGCATCCTTGATGCCATAGGGTTCCCGCTCCACAAAGGCCAGACGCTTTCCCAGCGGCGTATGGACCAGGATGCGCAGCAGGAAGCCGTACCAGGGGATGGACCAGCCATCATAGCGCAGGGTCGGGGCCAGCATGATCAGGCCATGCACACGGGCGGGCCGGCCCGCCGCCAGACGCGCGGCCAGCAAGGCCCCCATGGAAAGCCCGCCGACCACGATGGTGTCACAGCTCTGCTCCAGCCGCAGCAGCCCCGCTTCCACGCTGGCAAACCAGTCCTGCCAGGGCGTGCCGGCCAGTTCAGCCGCCGTGCCGCAATGGCCCGCCAACTGACAGCACAGCACGGTGGCGCCGACGTCGCGCGCCTTGCGGGCCAGCGGCTTCATCTCAACCGGCGTGCCGCCCAACCCGTGGATCAGCAGCAGGCCGACCCGCCGCCCGCCCATGCCGGCACCGGACAGGAAGATGCTGCGGTCATGTATCATACCAGACCCTGTTGAGGTCAACCCAACAGGGTCTGGTTCGGCGGCGACTGCCGCCGCGCCGCCCATGCGGCGTAGCCAAGCCCACGGTATCATTTCGGCCATATCCCCTCCTCGGCCATGGCGTCCGCCATGCGCAGGATGCGACGGTTGGTCTGGTCATTGATGGCGCGCGCGGCAGCGGGATCATCAACCGGTCGGGCAGGCCGGTCGGTGGCCGACAGCAGCCAGCGCAGCGGATCACGAAACAGCGGCGGCGAATGGTCACCGCAGACATCCATGCCCAGCAGCCGCCGGCCCCGCGCCAACCGCCGCACCAGCGCCAGCACCGTATCCAGTTGCATACCGCCCTGGTCCCAGTTGGTGACCGCCTCCGCCGGCGTCAGGACATCCTTGTCCAGCGACACCCACAGGCCGCCGGGTGGCAGACGGCGCTCCAGGTCGGCAGCGAACTGTTCGGCCCCCGCATCCGCCAGATTGCGCCAGACGATATGCCCGGCCTGGGTCCGGCAGCCGGGGCCATTCACGGGCCGGCCCCACAGGCGGCTGGGTGCCGCCTTCCAGGGATGCACCTCCAGCCGGCCCGCCCGGATCGCCTCCAGATTGGCGAATTTCCATTCCGGTCGGACGAAATCATCACTGGCCGGCCCAATGGTCACGACATGCGACACGCACTGGTTCTCCAACGCCCGGTTGACCCAGGCCCCGCAGTTCCAGGTGGCGGGAAAGGATGTCCAGTCGGGATGATTATCGAAATGCAGCAATGTGACCGGCTCCCTCACCGATGCCAGGAACAGGGCCGCCAGATGGTGAAAATCGCCGGACCCATAGAAAATCAGTGGTGCCGATCCCCCCGTCAGGGGAAAGACATCCGCAATCCGCTGCCGCAGGGTGCTCAAACCCCGGCGTGATGCCAGGATACGCAGCCTTGGTCCCAGATCGCGGGCCGGAAGCAGCACGGCGGACCCGTCGTCAATCCGTCGCCGCAACCCCGCCTGCCCGGTCAGCGATCCATCGAGATCCAGGACAAGGCAGCGTACGTGCGATGGTATCCCCAATTCCGTCATTCCGCCGCCACCGCCGGCCTGAAATGCCGGTCCAGCCAGTCGGCGAACAAGGGCGTCAGGTCCTGAAAGCCCGCGAAGGGCAGATGCGCAATGCCTTGATCCCGGCAATGGGCGGCCAGGCGTCCCTTCGCGAAGACGTGGTCGGCTGCACCCGCCCCGCAGAAATCGGACCGGCCATCGCCGATCAGGGCGGTGGGGCGACCATCATCGCCCCGCATCGCCTCCATGCCGGCGCATTTGCAATTGCCGGCCATGGTCATGCAGCCGGCATCGGCATGCGGAAAACCCAGGCGCCAGCGCCCATCGCCCAAGGACAGCAGACGGTTCGACCGTATCGGCACCGACAGGCCCAGCCGGCGCATCACGCCATGCGCCACCCGGTCCAACCCATCGGACAGGATGGTGAAGGGCTGACCACGCTCCCGGCACATCCGGGCAAAGGCCGGGACGCCGGGATCGACAGGAATATCGGCGATGAAACGGTCAAGGTCATCGGGGGCGACACGCAACAGGTCCACCTGCCGGGCCATGCAATCGCGCGACCCGATCTCGCCCCGTTCCCAGGCGGCCTCCACCTCCCGCCAGGCGGGAAGCGCGAACCGCTCCAGGATCAGGTCCGTGGTATCCACGGACGAGATGGTGCCATCGAAATCGATATGGAGATGCAGAAGCGGGGTCATGGGGACCATCCGTGGCGGCCAGGGTTCCGGTCCAAACCGCAAACCCCGTGCCAGCCGCCGTCCGTCCGGCGAAAACCGCACGGATCAACGCTTTGCGCGTGAACCCGTCGCTGACGCGCCCATCAGGCGAGCTACAAATTTTGTAGTTAGCAACCCGATACGTCGGCACACCGGATGGTGCTGACCGGTGCACCAGAAATGCACTCAGCCCAGAAAAATACAATAATTACAGATAGATCAGAAGAACCCTCCCTGCCCCGCACCCTTCCTGGCATGGCCGATGCACACGGTGCCATGGCCCCGGTCACCGACCGCCGCCCCCTTCCCTTCTTTGCAAGCAGGTACGCAGCATGACCCAACGCTACTGGCAGCCCGACCGTTATCGCCGCAGCGCCGCCCTGTTCGACAAGGCGCGCAGCATCATTCCCGGCGGCGTCAACAGCACGGCGCGCGCCACCTGGGCCGGATGGGACCCGCATCCGCTGTTCATCAGCCATGGTACCGGATCGCGGGTCACCGACGTCGATGGCAATGAGTATATCGATTATCTGCTGGGCCTTGGCCCCATGCTGCTGGGCCACCGCCCACCGGCGGTAACCCACGCCGTGGTCGATCAGATCGAACGCTGCGGCACCGTCTTCGCCCTGCCCGCCGCGGCAGAGACAATCCTGGCCGAAAAAATCCGCGCTGCCGTGCCCAGCCTGGAACGCGTCCGCCTGTGCAATACCGGCACCGAGGCGGTGCTCTACAGCATCCGTCTGGCCCGCGCCTTCACCGGTCGTTCCAAGATCATCCGGTTCGAGGGCATGTATCACGGCTTTTCCGACGGCATCTATTGGAGCAAGCATCCCAACCCCGAAACGGCAGGCCCCGACCAGGCGCCACGCCCCGTGCCGCAGGGGCCGGGCCTGCCCAATGGCATCGGCGACAGCCTGATCATCCTGCCCTGGAACGACGTGCATGCCCTGCGTGAGGTTCTGGCGCGCGAAGGCAACAATATCGCCGCCATCATCACCGAACCCATCATGTGCAATACAGGCTGCATCCTGCCGGAGAACGGGTATCTGGAGGCGATGCGCATGCTGGCCGACCGGCACGGCGTGCTGCTGATCTTCGACGAGGTGATCACCGGCTTCCGCATCGCGCTGGGCGGTGCCCAGGCCCATTACGGCATCCGCCCCGACCTGTCGGTCTTTGCCAAGGGATTGGGCGGCGGCTTCCCCGTGGCCTGCATGGGCGGGCGGGCCGACATCATGGCCCTGGTCGAACAGGGCAAGGTCTCCATGGCCGGCACCTACAACGCTAACGGTATCGCCGTGGCTGCCGCTAATGCCGCCCTGGACGAACTGGCCCGCCCCGGCATGTATGAACATCTCTACGCCGTGTCCGATCGGCTGCGGGAGGGGTTGGGCCGTATCGTCCGTGACCTGCGCGTGCCTGCGCATGTCGTGGGCCTGGGTCCCGTCTTCCAGCTCTGGTTCTCGCGCGAACCGATCCGCAATTACCGCGACGCGGCCCGCCATGCCGACCATGACGCCTTCCGCCTGTGGTGGGAGGGGATGCTGAACCGGGGCGTGATGTTCCATCCCGGCGCCTATGAGAACCTGTTCGTCTCCTTCGCCCACAGCCATGACGATATAGACCAGACCCTGGCCGCCGCGCGGGAAACCCTGGCCGAGATGCTGGTGGCGTGACGGGCGGCGCGCATATGTCAAACCTCACCCTGGCCCTCTGGCTATTGAACATGTTCTTCGATACCGGCGGGCAATTGGCCTTCAAGCAGGCGGCCCTGGCACCCGGCGACGGGCTGGCCCGCTGGCGGACCATGGCTGGCCGTCCCTGGATCTGGATCGGCGTCGGTTGCTACCTGGGCGAATTCCTGGCCTGGACAGCCTTCCTGTCGCTGGTGCCCCTGTCGACAGGTGTGCTGCTGGGCTCCGTCAATATCGTGCTGATCATGCTGGCCGGGCGGCTTTTCTTCGCAGAGAAGCTGGGCCGCCTGCGCCTGACCGGCATCCTGCTGATCGCCGCGGGCGTGGCCGCCGTGGGCGTGGGGGGATCGTGATGCGCAAAGGCATCGCCATCGGGTTCGTATTCCTGCTGGGCTTCGATGTCATGGCCCAGGTCGGTTTCAAGCTGGCGGCCGACAGCGCCTTGCCCATGGATGCGGATGTGGCTTGGCTGCTGCGGCTGCTGGTCCATCCCGGCCTTTACATGGCCGTGGCCGGATATCTGGGGGCCTTCGTCACCTGGATGTCGCTGCTGCGGCACGCACCTATCGGCCCGGCCTTCGCCGCCTCGCATCTGGAGGTGGTGGCGGTGATGCCTTTCGCGGTGCTGCTGTTCGGGGAAAGCCTGGACTGGCCGCAATTGCTGGGCGCCGTCGCCATCGTTGCCGGCATCCTGTGTCTGGCACTGGAGGAGGAGGAACATGCCACCCCGCCCCCATGATCCCTGGCGGGAATTGCCGCCCACGGCGGGTCTGCCGCTGGGCTGGCGCGACCTGCTGGCCGGATGGCGGACGGGGCGCGGCTTTGCCAACGCCATTGCCGACATGCTGGACCTTGAGGCACCGCCCCTGATCACCTGTTCCGGCACGGCGGCACTGGTCGTGGCGCTAACCACGCTGCGCCGGTACAGCACCCGCCGACAGGTGATCGTGCCCGGCTTTACCTGTCCGCTGGTGGCCATCGCCATCGCGCATTGCGGATTGCAACCCGTGGCCTGCGATCTGGCGCCGGGCGGGATCGACCTGGACGAGACAGAACTGGCCCGTCTGATCGACCCCGACACGCTGGCCGTGCTTCCCACCCACCTCGCCGGCAGGGTGACGCGGTTGGAACCGGCCTTGCGGCTGGCGGCGCAACATGGGGCCTTTGTTATCGAAGACGCCGCCCAGGCCCTGGGTGCCCGCATCGGCACGCGGCCAGCCGGGACCATCGGCGATATCGGCTTCCACAGCCTGGCCGTGGGCAAAGGACTGTCCCTTTATGAAGGCGGATTGCTGCATGCCCGCGATCCCGACATGCGCGCGGAACTGGCGCGGACGGCGGCGGAACTGTTGCCGGAGAACCGGGTTCTGGAGTGGCAGCGCAGCCTGGAACTGGCCGCCTATACCCTTCTCTACCGCCCCCGGCTGCTGCCTTTGGCCTATGGGCGTGCCCTGCGGCGCCATTTGCGGCATGGCGACATCCTCACCGCCGCCGGCGATCGCTTCGGGCGTACCATCCCGATGCATGGCGTGGGTCGCTGGCGTCAAGGCGTGGGCGAACGTGCCTTGGCGCGGTTGCCTGCCTTCCTGGCCGGAGGGCGTCAGCAGGCGGACCTAATTCTGCCCCGTCTTTCCCGCGTGCCGGGCCTGACGGTCCAGGGCGATCCCGGGGGGACCGACGGTATCTGGCCGTCCTTCCTGTTGCGCATGCCCGATGCGGCCAGTTGCGATCTGGCCCTGGACAGCCTGTGGGGGGCTGGCCTGGGCCTATCCCGGCTATTCGTCCATGCCCTTCCCGACTATCCATTCCTGGCCGATATCCTGCCTGACACGCCGCTGCCCCAGGCCCGCAGGCTGGCACGGACCAGCCTGCTCCTCGGGAATTCCCCCTGGCTGACGAACGCCGACCTGGACATCATTGTGACGACATTATCCACCAGCATTCAGCATACGACCTGACTGCCGTCCCAGGGAAAGACGCGACTGGTCAGAAATATCTCAGCCAGGCAATATCCTTGCGCCGCGCCTTCAACCGCGAGAACCAGGCCGTCGGAATGTAGAAGGGGATGATCAGGCCCAGATACCAGGCGAACACCCAGCCATAAGTATCAAACCCGAACAAAATCCCATGGTTGGGTCCCCAGATGGCCAGGGCCGTGTGGTACAGCACGCGCAACATGGCCAGGTGGAAGATGTAGAAGAACATCGGGGCACCGCCGAACACCGACAGCGCGCTGCTGACACCGGCATCGCGGATACGCTCGAAAAACGCCAGCAGCAGCGATCCGACACCCAGGGTAAACAGCAGGAAATCCAGCGATGGCGGATATTTTGTCAGCGACATGAAGCTCATCATCGTCCGGGCCGGATCACCATCGACAACAAACCACGGCTTGTCGCCATAGACGTTCAGCAGGCGCAGGCCAATCAACAGGGCGATCATGCCGACACCCAGCAGCATCAGCCGGCGCTGACGCACCTGGGCCGACACATGCGGCAGGAACCAGGGCCCGATCCCGAAGCCAAGCAGGATCACACCGATCCAGGCCAGCACAGGATAACTGGTCTTGGCCACCAGCCCGAAGGGAAGGACAAGCAGGTCACGCTGATGCAGCAGGGCCCAGAGCCAGTGGAACGGCGCATCCGGGGCCAGACGGATGGGATCAAGCAGATTATGGCCCGCGACGATCACCAGACCCAGCACGATCAGCGTGGCCAGCGGCAGCCGGAACAGGCCGGCCAGCACGATCATGCACACGCCGATGCACCAGATGACCTGCAGCCACAGCGTCGGCTGGGCAACGCCCCAGTATAGCGGTGACAGGAAAAACACCTCAATCGCCATCAGCAGCAGGCCGCGCTTCAGCAGGTAGGAGGTCGTTTCCTGGGCCGTGTGGTTGCGGGCATAAAGAAAGACACCCAGCCCTGTCAGCGCCACAAAGATCGGCGCGCACAGGCTGGCGGCCAGCCGGGCGAAGAACAGGGCCGGCATGATGGTCCTTGCATCCACCGGATCGGTGATGTCGACATGCAGGAACCACGTCTCCCGGACATGGTCCAACAGCATCACCACCATGACGAAGCCACGCAGCGCATCGATACTGCGCAGACGCGACCCCGCCGATTTGACAGCCGTTCCGATCACGCCCGATGGCTGTTGTCCGGAAGCGGCCATAGCAATCGTGCCCATGTTGTGCCCCCTGGAATTGTCTGTTTACTGTGGAAAGTCCTAAAGCGAGCCGACTTTGATGGTCGACCCGTCAACCAGCCGCGACAGGTTGAAATGTGTGGGGTCGACGGATGGTGTTTCATTGGCGATCAGTTGCGCCATCAGATAGCCGATACCCGGTCCAAGGCCGAACCCGTGCCCCGAACAGCCGGCCGCCAGGAACAGACCGCCGATCGCGTCAATACAGGACGCAACCGGCACGGCATCCGGCGTACAGTCGACATAGGCGCCCCAGACATGGTCGATCTCAATCCCGGCCAGTTCAGGGAAGGTGCCCTTCACATTGTCCATGATGGCCTCAACCAGCCGCCGGTTGGGGGCCGGGTCCAACACGCGCTGACGTTCGAACATCCGGTCATCGCTGCCCAGCCAGGATGGAAGGGATTCCGGTCCCGCGAACAGAGACTTGCCGACCCCGATCTGCACCGCCTTCAGGCGCTTGATGAATTGCGGCAGGAATTGCCTCGCGAACCGCATGCCCTGCGCTGTCAGTTCCAACGTCGCCCGCCCGCTGATCGCCAGGGTGTAGCTACCATCCAGGCGCCGCGTCATGGCCAGGTCGGGGCAATAGACCACGTCGCCGACATCACGGGTCGGCTTCGTGCGCAACGCCGTCTGCCGCACGCTGGCCTGGGGAAACACCACGCCATGACGCGCCAGGAAGGTGGAGGCCCAGGCACCGGCGGCACACAGAACCGCATCCGCCCGGATGCTGCTCTTTTCGGTATGCACACCCGTCACACGGCCATTGGTGATGTCCAGGCCGCGCACGGCGCAGTTCTGATGGATGGTGGCGCCGCGCGCACGCGCCCCTTCGGCCAGGGCCGGTGCCGCCCAGGCGGGTTCCGCCTTTCCATCCGCGACGGAGTGCAAACCGCCCACCCATTTGCGGCGGGTTTCGGGAATGCGCAGTGCGGCCTGCGCCCCGGTCAGCATGTAGGTTTCAACACCGAACGCCCGCGCCGTCGGCCCCCAGGCCTCCCACCCGGCCAGCATGGCGGCATCGTCGGTCGCATAGACCAGACCCGTGCGCCGGAAGCCCAGATCCTGGCCGATCTCCGCCGCCAACCCGTCCCATAGCGACATGGACAGAAGCGACAGCGGCATTTCACGCGGATCGCGGTTCTGCTGCCGGCACCATCCCCAGGTCCGGCTCGACTGCTCACAGGCGATATGGCCCTTCTCCAGCAGGGCCACGGACAGGCCGCGCTTGGCCAGATAATAGGCCGACGCCGTGCCGACAATGCCGCCGCCGATCACCACGACATCGACGGACTGGGGCAGGGTTTCGTCACTGGCAACGGATCGAACAGCGGGAAGCATGGGGAAACCTCAACGAGGTGGGTTTGGGCTGCCGGCGCGTATGCGGTTACGCCGGCTTGATCACCGGCATGTACGCGACGGCGTCGATTTCCACCAGAAAGCCGTAGTGAAGCTCGGGCACCGGCACGACGGTCCGCGCCGGCCGCGCGTCGGGCAGCATCTGCGCATAGATACGGTTGAATTCCGGCCAGTTGGCGACGCCCACGATATAGGCGGTCACGCGCGCCAGCTGCGCCGACGTTCCACCTGCCGCCTTCAGGATTTCCAGCATGTTGGTCACGGCCTGACGGGCCTGCGTCTCAAAGCTGGTATCGGGCAGCGGCTGGCGATCCGCGCGGATCGGCAATTGCCCGGAGATATAAAGCGTGTCACCGGCCCGCACCGCCTGCACATAATGGCCAGCAGGCGCTGGGGCGGTATCGGTCAGGATGGTTTCAATACCGGACATTACCAGCCTCCAAAACGCGGCCAGCTGGCCTCGACAATATCCGACGCGCCGCGCACGACCTTGTAGCCGGCATGCTGGGCCCCCGTGGCACAGGCATGGTTGGGCAGGATGCGGACCCGGTCACCGATCTTCAGATCGGGCAAGGTCGCCCCGGAACCGGGCCGGACGGTGACGATGCCATGTTCCTGGTTGGCATCGGCCAGGATGATGTCGCCATAGGGTTTGCCGCTGCTGTCGCAGACCAGACCATAGCCCTGGCTGACAGGCTGCTTGGAGGTGCCGCGATCCTGCGACATCGCCATCCAGCCGGCATCGACAAGCACCCAGCCCTTCTCCCGCTGATGCCCGATCACGGTGGCCAGGACCGACAGGGCGATATCGTCCACCGTGCAGACACCGATACCCGTCATCACCAGATCGAAGAAGACGAACACGCCGGCCCGCACCTCGGTAACACCGGAAAGATCGGTGGCGAAATGGGCCGTGGGCGTGGAACCCAGGCTCACCACCGGGCATGGCAGGCCGGCACCGCGCAGTATCTGCGCCGCCTGCACCACCGCGCGGCGTTCCTGGGATGCCGCATCGACCAGGGCCTGTTCGGTGCGGGCACCATAGCTGGCACCGGCATGGGTCAGAACGCCACGAAGCTCCCCCCCCTGCACCAGCGCCCGCCCGATGGCCAGCAGACGGTCGGCATCATCGGGAAGGACGCCCGACCGGTGACCGTCGCAATCGATCTCGATCAGCGCCGGGATGGCATGGCCCGCCGCCCGCGACGCCGCCGCCACGGCTTCGGCCTGTTCAACATTGTCCAGGACGACCGCGATATCGACACCGTCCTGGCGAAGCTGCTGCACCTTGGCCAGTTTGCCGGGAGCGATGCCGACGGCATAGATCATGTCCTTGACGCCGGCTGCGGCGAAATACGCCGCCTCCTTCAGGGTGGAGACCGTTGCCGGACCTTCCGCGCTCGTCATCACCCGACGCGCCACATCGGCGGACTTCGCGGTCTTCAGGTGCGGGCGCAGCGAAACACCAAGGGATGAAAGCCGCTGCCGCAGGCGGGCAATGTTGCGGTCCATGCGGTCGGCGTCCAGGATCAGACAGGGCGTTTCAAGGTCCGCCAACCGCACCGGCGCAGGGGCCGTGTCAGGGTTCGTCATTGTGTCCGCGTGCGTCACAGGATAGGTCCTCGCAGATAGGGTGATTTCAATGGTGCTCGCGCGATCAACGCGGCGCAATTAACGGCTTCTGCATGATGGGATAAGGCTGGACTTAATGCCGCCATTCATTGCGGGAAATAGCCCAGGACCGCCTTGGTCTCCAGATACTCCTCCATGCCGAACGCTCCATATTCCCGGCCATTACCGGACTGTTTGTAGCCACCGAAGGCGGCATGGGCGTCCCAGGCGGGATGGTTGATATGGACCTGCCCGGCCCGTATTTGCGACGCGACCCGCCGGGCACGGTCAAGATCGGCGGACTGCACATGCGAACCCAGGCCGTAAACCGTATCGTTGGCGATGCTCACCGCCTCCTCCTCATCGGCATAGGGGATCAGGCAAAGGACCGGGCCGAATATCTCGTCCTGGGCGATACGCATGTCCGACCGCACCTGGGAGAAGATGGTCGGTCGCACGAAATATCCCTGTTTCAGGCCTTCGGGCCGCCCCGGCCCGCCGCAGACAAGCTTCGCCCCTTCCGCCATACCGATGGTGATCATGGCCTGTACCTTGTCGAACTGCGCTGGGGTGGAGACGGGCCCCAGCACCGTCCCCTCTTGCATCGGATCACCCACCGTCATGGCAGCAGCGGCCTTCGCCGCCAGTTCCTCAACCTGCGCCAACCGGCTGGCCGGCACCAGCATGCGGGTGGGGGCGCTGCAGGACTGCCCGACATTGCGGAAGGCCGATGCCACACCCAACGGCACGACACGCTCGAAATCGGCATCATCCAGCAGGATGTTGGGCGATTTGCCGCCCAGTTCCTGTGTGACACGCTTCACGGTCGGGGCCGCCGCCTGTGCCACCAGAATGCCGGCACGCGTCGATCCCGTGATCGAGATCATGTCCACATCCGGGTGTGCGGCCAGCGGGGCGCCCACCTGTGGGCCGGTGCCATGGACAAGGTTGAAAACACCCGGCGGGGTCCCGGCATCATGCATGATTTGGGCAAATAACTGGGCGCTGAGCGGCGACATCTCGCTGGGCTTCAACACGATCCTGCAGCCCGCCGCGATGGCCGGGGCGACCTTGGCCGTGACCTGATATAGGGGCCAGTTCCACGGTGTGATCAGTCCGCAGACGCCAATGGCCTCCTTGATGATCGCCGTCGTTCCCTGCCGGCGGATGAACTCATAGGTCCCCAGCACATCAATGGCGGCACGTACATGCGCGATGCCAAAGGGAACCTGCGAGGCCCGTGAAAAGCTGATTGCCGCCCCCATTTCGGTGCTGATCGCCTGGGCCAGCTCCTCCGCCCGCTTCTCCATCAGCGCCAGGATCCTGCCCAGCAGCGCCGCACGCTCTGCCACCGGACTGACGGAGAATGCGGGAAAGGCGGCACGCGCTGCGGCGACGGCAAGATCGACGTCATCGGCGTGACCGGAGGTGACCAGGCCGATCTCCTTCTGGGTTGCCGGATTGATGACCGGCAACGCATTCCCGGCTTTGGACGAAGCCGTCCAGCGTCCCCCGATGTAATGCTGATCGCAGACCATAAACGCCATAATCCACCTTTTCATGCCAATGCCGGCAAACGGAAGCACTGGTTCCGGAGGCATTGCGTCAACCAGAGGATCATGCAAAAACATGAACTCCGCAATTAACTATCACTTCATGTTTGATTAAGGCCGATCTTATGATCTCCACCGAGGATCTGACCTTCTTCGCCATGATCGCCGCCTCCCCATCTTTGGCGGAGGCGGCGCGGCGGTTGAATGTCACCGCACCGGCGGTGACCCAGCGGCTGCGCGCCCTGGAACTGCGCGTCGGGGTCAATCTGGTCGACCGCACCTCGCGCGGACTGAACCTCACCGACGAGGGCGAGTTGCTTGCGTCGGAGGGGCGGGCAATCATCGAGGCGATGGATGATCTTTCCGAACGCCTCGCCCGGCGAACGACGCAGGTTCGGGGGCATTTGCGGATTGCGGCCCCCCACGGCTTTGGTCGGCGATATGTCGCCCCCATCGTGCAGGCGTTCGCACAGCAGCACCCTGCCGCCACCGTCACACTCGAATTATCGGACAGCCCGATACGGCAGATGTCGGAAAGCTGGGATATCGTGGTCCATATCGGCGCCTTGCCGGAAAGTGACCGGCTGGTGACAACCCTTGCCCCCAATCGCCGCTTGCTTTGCGCGGCACCGGACTATCTGGCAAACCACCCGCCCATTGAAAGGCCGGAGGATCTTGGCCTGCACCGCTGTCTGGCCCTGCGCGAAAATAATGAAGATGTCACGCTGTGGCGATTTACGCACCCGACGCTGGGCGGTGCGACGGTGCGGATCAACCCCACCATGTCGACCAATGATGGCGAGGTCATTCGTGACTGGGCTCTATCAGGGGCCGGCATCATCGTGAGAAGTGAGTGGGATGTGGCCAGGGACCTTGCAACGGAAAGGCTGCATCGGGTTCTCCCCGAATGGTCCCTGCCCCCCGCCGACGTAGTCGCCCTGGTGCATGCGCGCCGGGGCCGCAGCAGCCGCGCCAACGTCTTCCTTCAATCGCTTCGGGAGGCATTGGCCTCGCCCCCCTGGGCCCCCCCGCACAATCACGACGGCGAACCAACCATGGAAATGACACACATTTAATGCGTGATATTTACTTTTGCCTTCAACCTTACAGTTTGATCTGGCCCCATCAAGCCGGGCCTTACCACTTCCAGGATGCGTTGAGCACGGCCACCTTGCGCGTGATATTGAACAGGCTCGTGTAAATTCTCATCCATCATGCTGCCCAGTTCGGGAAGGATAAGCAACCATCGCCGCGAAAGGCGTGTCATCTCAACACCAATTCGTTCGTACCGATCCCAGGCTTGACCGGTTGTCAGCAACTGACGGGTCAGCCAATCAAGCAGGGCATTATCATCGGTAACACTTTCAAGGGCCAAGCCAACCTCTCGCGACAGGCCAAGTTTACTCACGATTTCAGCGAACTGATTCTTGTCTCCCTCCAGGAGATTTGGCTTCGTCAGCTGTCGGCTTGTACGCTGTACCGTCGTGCGGGGCGCCGCTGGCACTCTGCTTTCTGGCACTTTTTCAGGCACAGAGAGTTGCTTCCTCTCTTTAATTTCTGCCCAAAGCGCCGTGACGTCCACACTGGAACTCTCCAAGACGGCCACCCGGTCACGCAAGACCCTCTGCGCGTTATTAACCTCTTCTATATGAACCAGAAGCGGCTCAATCTTCGAATAGAGATCATGAAGCTTCGCTTCAAGAACATCAACTCTCCTATACATGTGTTTATATTCCCCATCCTCAGAGACGCCCTCTTCTGACATAACAAATTCTGAAGTTTCGGAATTCCCTCCAGAGTGACTTTTTTGAACAAAATTCGGATTTATAGCTTGATGCTTATTTTCAATAATTTTTCGACTATTTATAATATAAACCAATGTCGATGCAAATATCACGACAATGAAAAATACTATTGCTGAAATTATTGCGGTATTTTTACCTTCTTCACTACCATCAAAACTTTTATTATCATTGTTATTTAGTGAAATATGATTGCCATCATTGTTTTTCTCGTTATTTTTAATAATTTCGTTATCATCCACCTTGTTATTGTTTTGATTTAATATTATTGACCTGACATCATTTGAGAGCTTCTCAAGCAAATCATTGATCTCAGGTTTCTGTTTAATGACAGAGCGATCTATACCGAACACCGGCTCCGCTCCATCGATTAACCACGCCCCGAACTCGTTCGGCGTCTGAACGGTTGGTGGCGCACCGAGGCCATGCCTCATAATATTGAAGTATCTAGTAGCATCTCCGCCCCCAGATATCAGCGCACCAATCCGCCAGAGTTCCGGGCCGAATTCATCACTCGACTTCTCAACCCCCTCCAATCCACAGATAAGATTCAATAAATCACGAGATGTTTTCCCATTACTCAACCATGGAGACAAGTAATCTTTTAAATCAACAAGAGGAATTGGCTGATTAAATCCAGAATCAAAAACCTCATCACTCATAAGATGGTTTTTCATTTTGTTAGGGTCGTTACCTGACACCACCTCAAGCGTGATTGCAATAGGGCCATATATTTTTTTATCTCTTAACATAGGGGCCATAATAATAGTATACTTTCCTGCCGGCCAGATATTCGAACTTTTCCTGCAGACGGAAGACGCTTTTCCATTGGGCCCAAGGTAACGCCCATACACCAGCGCCTCAGTGGAATTTGCCTGCACAGGGTTAGCGACAAGCAGCGCCCACGCTACGGCTAGGCTGGCCACAGTCAGACGGGCAATCTGCGCAAGGTCGACATATGCTGTCAGCTTCATGGCCCTCTTCCCTCATGCGCCGCCCCTTCCGGTGGGGGCTGGTAGCCCGCAGGCAACAAGCTAAGTGTGGTGCTGAACAGGATTCCCCCGCTTGTCGCGGCCATCTGGGCATCCTTCGCACGAACGATGCTGATCGTCAGGTCGCGCCCCGTCGAAGGCTCCACGCGAACGAAGCGCGGGGGCCCGCTGGTATCGGCCAGCACAATGTCCAACTCAAAATCCGGTCGAAAGCTACTGGCGGCAAGTTCACCGCTTTCAAACATTGAGATACCCAGGATCAGCCGGAACTCATCGTCCCAGGACAACGGCAAGGAAGCCACCACAACCGTCTTCGGCAAGCCCTGGCACAAGACAATGAATTGCGGATGTCCGGTATCAGGATCAAGGTCACCCTGGAAGCCAAACCATGTTGACAAGCCGGAACTGAAACGGATGCCCGGTGCATTGTTCAGGCTACGCGCCAGGAACAGGGCGCCCAGGCTGGTAATGGGCTTCAACATTCCGTCATCCATGCGGAAGCGCGGCTGTTCCGTTTCCCAGAGGCGCTTCACTTGAGCATCCAGCAATGGCCCCATAAGCGCAAACATGGAACCGCGACCGGTCATGATGATGTAGTTGGCTTCGCGCTCACCGTTGGCAGCCAAGGCACTGGCCGCGTCCTGGACCAGCCGCCGAGCCACGGCAACGGGACCGGATACGAAACTATGGAGGAAAGCGGTAATGTTCAGGCTTACCCCCCCTTCGCCCCAGGCGAACTGATGCACATTTCCCGACCGGTCGCGTAGTTCTACCGGGGGAAGACGGGTGTTGCTGATCACTGACGCAGCCATCTGTTCGATCAGCGGCTGGTTCGCTTCCGATTCCAAATTGTCGAGATCTAGGGGTGCAGCCAATGCCGGATTGGCTTGCAGGGCCCAGACCATCTTCGCCAGGTTCCGACCATTGTCTCCTCCCAGCCGGTCTATGTAGCCTCCCGGTGACGGGTCCCAAGGGGGATGGATGGGAACGTTGATCTCCAGGATTCCACGCTGCATCATCGCCAAACGCAGCGATGGCATCAGAGCCTGCGTCAACAGGCGAGAAATGATGTTGCCGGAGATATCGTTTGAGCCATCCGTGAATACCTCCCTGCTATTGATCGACGCTAGGTTTTCGATGGACACCAGGAAGGCGGAGACATCGGTGCTGCCACCACCCATGTCGAAGGTCACCAATCCGAAGCGCCCCTTGCTGACGCCTGCCAAGGGAATATCGTCGCGCAGGGCACGCTTTGACAGGGCGGACAGGCTTTGTATGGGCAGAGCCAGGCATGCAGGTGGCCAGCTTTCGGAAACCAGTGTCGGCTGCCGACTGATATTCAGCATGCGGACAGACATCCCCGCCAACCGGAAAGCCTCAAGAAGGGCGGTGACCTGAGAGGGACTGAATCGGGATGGAACGGTGATGTACACCTCACGAATCCCTGCCCCTATCTCGATCCGTTCCTCCGCCCTTTGGCGAACGGCGCGCAGATAATCGGCGGCCACCTCCAGCATATGACAAACCGTTCCGTCTGGACGCACAACCTCACCGGCCTCCGTCAGGCGCCATTTCAGGCCCTCAATGATCAGTGTTCGCTGATCCGCGGTCGCTTCAGGCATACGGGCTTGCCGACCGATCAGGGTCCGCAGACTGCCATTGGCATCCACCGTGTAGGCGATGACCGTTGGCAAGAACTCCCCTTCCTCTTCTAGTCGCAGTATCGCGGGCTCTGGGCCGGCATCGCGGCGGCGGATGGCCATGGCCGTCTCGGTTGTACCGAAATCGATGGCGACATTGCCGTCGAGGACTTGTGCAGGTCGCACTGATACAACAACCAATTGCTGAACAGCGGGCAATCCATCGGCCAATACTGCGGTCAGCGTTCCCTGATATTCCACCGGTGTCGATGACAGTACTGGCAAAGTCAGGGCAACATGCCGTCGTTCTCCGGCCACAAGCACCAAACCCTGTTCAGGCAGGTTGGCCCGAAACTCCATGCGACCTGTCACTTCTGCCCCCCCAAGGGGCGCCGGCGCGCGCAGCGCCATTGTCAGGGACATAATGCGGCCTGACTGCCCGCCGACATTGGCAACGCCGATGAAGGCCAAGCCGGGCCGATCCACCTGCAGCCGCCAGCGTTCCAGCACCTTCACCTCGATGCTGGCGGCCGTTCTGACAGACAAACGCAGATTGAGACGCGTCGGCTGCTCCTGTTCATCAAGTGATATTCGCAATGTGACATTCACGCCCGCCGGCGTAGCCATGATCCGCGACCACAATTCAGCCGCTAGCGGCAGATCGAAATATGTCAGCCGGTTGGGCCGCAGGATAAGGGGCTCCTGGTTTTGGTCATCAGCCAGGATGGTCGTGCCGGCTCCCTGATTGTCATCAACCAGAACGATGCCACGCAGCCGCCCCACCTGTCCTTTGAGCAGTCGTAACGGCACTTTGACCGACATGTCCTCCATACTGCTGATAGTCAGCATATCAAGAACAATGCTGTCTTCTTCCAACCCCACCACCGCCCGGGTCAACCCGAACCCCAATGTGGCCAGCACAAGCTCCTGACCGGCATTGGTGGGCTGAAAGCGCAGCTCAGCCACGGTCGGGTTGGCGCCCGCGCGCGGCTTCCAGCTGCCCTTCCAGACATCGCCCTGCATGGCCAGTGCTTCGGATGGAAGCTGCTCGGTCCAGAGTTCGCGCCCTCCTTCGGTGACAACCCTGACCTTGCCGCCACCGGTGGGGATGCGACCGGTGTTGCGCAGCTCTACGGCCACAGCCGCGATGGGGCGTTCCTTGTAATGCAGGGCATTGCCGACGGTGGCCTTCACCTGGATG
Source organism: Niveispirillum sp. FG156 (assembly GCF_057809555.1). Taxonomy (NCBI): domain Bacteria; kingdom Pseudomonadati; phylum Pseudomonadota; class Alphaproteobacteria; order Rhodospirillales; family Azospirillaceae; genus Niveispirillum; species Niveispirillum sp. FG156. The sequence continues at coordinate 88,208 of NZ_JBMDKE010000021.1, forward strand.
TAGGAGCGACCGCACCCGCCGCAGAAGCGGTCGCGTGGATGGAATTCCCAGTCATGGCAGTCAGGACAGATCAACAACATCTCTCCCGTCCTATCTTGCCGCCAGACAATAGATGCCGCTGTTGCTTGGCTGTTCGACGGCCCAGTCACCGATGCGCTCGACCTGCTGTCGGGCCAGTTCGACAAGATCCGGATCGCTGCGCTCAAGCTGTTCGGCCAGCCGCTCCAGCACGGACGCGATCGAACTGTTACCCAAGGACTTGTGCCGGGCATGATAGCGCAGCAAGGCCAGCCAGCGGGCGCGTTCAGTGTCGTTCATCTGTCGGATGCGGCGGTCCGTATCGTTCTGAATATTGCGACGCAACCCTTCCGACCCTGCTTCCTGCAGCCGGCGCAACGCCAGTTTCAAGGCACCAAGGTTAATGGGGTCGTTCATCACGCTGGTCCGGTCGATATAGAAAAGCTCCATCCGCTGTGTGCCGCCGGTACGCTGGGTCCGGTCCACTCGGATGACATTCGCCAGGATCGCCGTGCCGACGAGATGCAGGGCATCAATGTAGCGGACCGCGTCCTCGGCGTTGCGCACCAGGATGTCCTGGAACTTCTCGTAGTCCACATCAATATGCAGCGCCAGGCCATTACGCAGGCTGGTGTAGTAGGAAAGGTCCCGGTACCGGTCCAACTCCGGCGTTACTGCCAGTGGAACACCTGCCATTTCACTCGCAACGTAAACACAGTCGGGCCGGTTATCCACAACGGGCAGCGGAAGAGTCGAGTTATTCTCCATCCGCTTCAAGAAGTTCTTGCGTGCCACCTCGGGACTGGTGGGACAGATACCCAGGCTTATATTCAGTTTCCTGTGTGCCAGCGTTTTGTCTTCCATGACGTGATGACGCGGTGCATTAAGCCATGGCATACCATTGTTCAGCAGCCGCTGTAGCATCGATGAATACTCCTGCCCATCGGCGGAGTATTTGCGTGAGAAGCGGTCAATTGCATCCACAGTCCTTTCGTCAAGGTGTGGCGTCGCCCGCCGTGCAAAGGTCAGCAGCAGCTCACTGGCTTTACCGGAGCCGTCGCGCTGCAACAGCTCACGCATCTCCCACAATCCTCCCCCTGCATCAGCGGCTTCCTCGAAGAAACGACTGGAGAGATCGACCAGAGCGGCTGCGTCGAGAGGCTTGTTCTCCCTCGTAACATAGAAATCCCGAAGGTCGCTCTCTTCCAACAGACTGATATTAATCGGAGAATCTGGTAGCTGACGTAAAGAATCCACATGATTGCCAAGCATTGGAGCCAAATCTTCAATCAAGATCTGCTCCAAGTTGCTCAGTTGTTTCACAAGACCTGTTTCAACCAGTATCTCCTTTCCGGAGATATCCTGCGTAACAGTCCCGCGTCCAATCAGATCCGATAGCCGACCGCATAGATCAATTGCCGCCTCGCAGAGTTGTGCGCGCAGTTCCTGCAGAAGATAATCTGCGCTCAGGTCAATAATGACATCGACAACCGTCTTGCGCGTAAAGCGACCGCGAATCCCATTCAGCCAGTTTAACCGTTTCGCGATCTCCTGCCTGCGTCGTTCCGACTGAAGACGGGTGCGTTGCACCTGCGTCACAAGCACCTGCCGACCGGCTTCCAATGTCACGAACAGCCGTCGTAACAGCTCACGCGTCAAAGTGAACCGCTGACCAGGAGAATTGACCATGGCACCGACGATCCGGTCCAACTCCTCACTGATCTGGCTGAACATATCCTCCAGCCCCTGATCCAGGATCAGGCGGGTCAATACGCCCCATTTTTTCCGGTCAGGATTGGTTTTGTCCAGTTGGTCGCGGAGCATCTCGGTCTGCAACCATTCCGTCAACCGTGACCCAATGTCGGGATTGGCGGCGGATCGCAGGAATTCCTCCCGGCGGCGTTCCACGGACTGACGCAGCAGTTGCTCAAGCGATGCTCCGCCTGTTCCGCGCCCCAGTTCACGTACGAAAAGGCCCGCACGCCCGCCCCCTGCCTGCTCGCGCATCATCAGCCTGGGATGGTAGTCGCTGGCGATCAAGTTATCGAAATTCGAAGGAACACCGGCGGGCTCGACCCAATGTTTGACCATATCCTGGGCCAGCCGATGACGAACCAGGGCGGCAACGCGTTGGATCGGTACATGCAACTTGGACAGACCGATGCTGCCATAACGGCAGCTGAACTCCTCAGTCACGGTGAAGCCCTCGACGGCACCGTGATAGGGTAAGCTGACGACGTTGGCCAAGCTGTCCTGAAGGTTAGACCGCTTGCTGGCCCAGTCCTGGGCCATCGCCTCGGAGCGACCGCCATATTCGACAAACAGACATTCCGCCAGCATGTCGCAAAGAGCGGTCTTCTGGTCCACCCGCAACTCGCCCGCCGGACTGTCGGGCTTGTTCCCGACCAGATAGGCCATTTCAAAGACCGGACCGCGCAACGTTTGCCGGGACTGGTATTGATCAAGTGTCCACTGCACCGGGAACAGGTGGCTAGCCGCACCCTCGCCCGTATCCTTGGCGTAATTGTAATGCTCCAGTTCCATCAGCGCGGCGTAGGAGTTACCGAATATCTTATGGTTGTATTCACGTGTGAAAACGGATGGCAGCACAATGATGCCACGTATCGTGATGTTGGGATCAAGGTACTTCAGCGCAAATGCCATATCGAGGAACATGCCGCTTCCAGTGCCGCCGGCGACCGACATGACCAGCCATGCATCTGTGCGCGAAGCGTCCACCTGGATGCCATGATCACGCAGCGTCTCCATGTGGCGAGCACTGTTGCGAATATCGTCGAGGGTGGTTTGCAGCGCCTGACGAATACGCGGATAGTGCTTGAAGAAAGCCAGCCGACCGAACATGCGAATCTGGGCCGCGCCGTCTGAAATCTCACCATGTTTCTCCAGCGAGGGATCAAGCCAGGAGAAGATATTTGGATAGCTTTTCTGTTGGGAAAAATAGTTGCGCAGATCCGACTTGGTCAGTTCGACCATAACGGATTCCCGCGCCTGGAAATTGACCTGTTCGTAGAACCAGTTCAGCGCGTTGCCATCCAACGTGCGATTGCGTGTATCGGTATCCACCCAGAGATGGCCAATATGGCCAAGGGTAGGCGCGCCGTAATGGTCGAAGAACATACGACGCAACTGCAAAAGCACTTGTTTTCCGGTACCACCCAGACCAATCAGCAGGGTCGGGTGCTGGGTGATTACACGCTTGTTGTTGTCAGTCGCCATGGTGAAAGCTCCGTCGGCATGGTCAGAGGATGCCGCCGGCCAGCGAGCCGACGATGAGCACGAGCAGAATCAACAGAACCGCCGCCCAAGTGACGATGACGACGCGGCTGACAATGAACACCAACGCCGTCACACTGAGCAGTGCAGCAGAAAGAACAAACCACCCCATACCGAAGCCCAGCCACGGCAGAAGCAGCGGTATCGCGCTGACAGCGAAAAGAGCCCACAACCAAAGAGCAGCCGACAAATGTGATGGATGGACCCCCTTCTGAACGGTCCCCTTCAACAACATCCGGTAGATCGCATAAGCTGCCAATGGCGTACCCAGCAGGATTATGGCCAGGATTACGACATCCGAATTGTCGGGCATCGAAACAGTGAAATCGAACAGCCGGTGGGTCCCGCTCACTGTCTGCGCCGATGCCTGTCCAGTTACCAGCAGACTGGCCGCTAGGCATGGCCGCCGCAATATGGCCGCCAGCATTCTCAGGTGGCATAACTTTAGTCCCATCGTCATTCAACCACCTCGTTCAGTAGAATCCGTCGTCGTCTTCCGGCGTCGGATCGGACACAGGTTCCAGAAAGAAACTGTAGAAGGACGGCAAAGCAGCGTCGTCCGCCGGCATGCTAACCTCGATCGCCCCGCCGCCCGATGGCAGCAGCCTCCCTGTTCGCAACTGACCATTGGCGCTCACCAAGATGCCGACAGGCAGCCAACGCGCAGTGATGCCGCAGCGCTGATCGCTGCTCACCATGTAGGCGGGAGCAAACAGGGACGGAGCCAATAACTGTTCCTGGTTGGCATCATTGCGACCGAGGAAGGCACGCGGCCGTGACAGTTGGAGCAGGACCCAGACTGCCCCTGCCAGCGCCAATGCCCCCAATACGATCCCCAGCAACAGAGGGCGCAGGGGATAACGGACATGCATTTCCACATCGATAGTCAGGGCATCCTGCGTCAATGCGTCGGTGCGCACGGAACCTCGAACCAGCTCTGTCAATCGGTAGATACGCGATTGGATCGCCCGTTCCGGCTGGCGCAGATCGTTAGGTGGCCCATCATAGCTCCAACCAACAGACAGTCCGTCTACAAGCCAAAGCTTGTTGCGTTCCACGCTGTAGCGGATGTTCAGCTTGCCCTTGACCGTTGTTTCATTCGCCATGGCCAGCTGCAACATGTCCGGATAGGACAGGTCGATGACATGGAAGGGCTGTACAGAGAAATCGATGCGGAACTTACGGCCTTCGGGGCCAAGGTCGCTCTGTGTCGGTGTCACCGCTGCCTTGATCAGCCCCTCATTAACCAGTTTGGTGTGGCCATCCAGCGATAGCCGCGCGTCAACTTGCGCATCCTTCAGAACGAAATTCTCGCCAGGCCGCACAGTGGCATCGAAACCGAAAGCAATCGTGTCACCAACCCCAAAATCGCGAATTTCCAAACGGGTTTTACCATCCGTATCTGTAAGCAAGCGTACGGTGGCGCGTTCTTGCTTGACCAGATCCAGGATCACCTGACTGGTAGAACCCGCAATGTCGAACGGCGTGATGGGCAGCCACACATGCTCCACTCCCCGTCCGGGTTCTGCCCGCAAGTTCTGAAGAATGCTGCGCGCCGATGCCTCCAAGGCCAGGACAGAGTCCCTGACAGTCGCGTTGTCATCCGCAGCCTTCACCAAAAGATAAACGGCAAGTGCCCTTTGCCCCTGATAATCAGCAGCACCAGCGTCAACCGGAGAATAAATTCTCCCATTGAAAGGTAGGCGCAACGGGACCAACACCAGATGGGCAACAGAGCCCGATTGAAGTTCCCGCTCCCATTCCAACTGACTGGAACTGGAACGCGCATTGCGGCTGTCGGCGACATTATCCGTCACGATGATAGCGGACTGCCCCGGCTTAGCGATACCCATCCAGGACTTGATTGCCTGCCCCAGATCCGTTACCTGTGCATCCAACGGGAGGGATTTAAGATCAAAGTTAACTCGTCGAAGATTTTCATCGAATACAAAGCGACGACCAGATGTTTTGTCTAGCGCCGAGACGAACGAAATCCATGTATTACTGAAACGAAAACCGTCCATAGATCCAGAATTGTCAATCAGTACATCGAATTCAGGTTTGACGACAACTTCCTGTTGGGCGGTCGCGCCGCCAGTTAACAGCAATACCACCATCAGCAACCCGGCTAGAAGCCGCCGCATCACTCCAGCCCCCCTGTTTCAGACGCCACCGGCAACTCAAACATGCGAACCCGCATGCCCTCTTTTGTTTCGGTTGCATAGACCACACGGTTTCCCACCAGAAGAGGCGGGAAGTTGCTCTTTACCGAGCCGGACAGATGCCGCTGAACCTCAGGCCCTTGTGAGGCAGTGTCCTGCTTCCACAAAGACAGGGTGGCCTCGCGGCCGGTATTGGCCGCGCTAATCCCGGACAAGCCCGACATAGTCAGGATTTGATCTCCAATACGCAGCGGAGGGACTGGCCTGACATCAATGTCCCGGATACGCCAGGCCGTGGTACCATCAGGCAGCAGACATTCAATCTGCCTCTCGTCACCGAGAATCAGCCCGCCCGTCGCTGTATCGATGGCACTGAACGAACTGCGCCCATTGATTTTGGCAAGCAAATTTGGGCGCCCGTCCGGTACAAGCGGAAGACAGGCAACACCGTGGCTTTCCACTATCGTGGGCAAGTAAAGGTGAGCCGCAGGCTTGGCCCCACCCACCTGCCGTGCGCCCAGGTGACTCAGTCGGTGGTGATTCAGTCGTTCACGCATAGTATCTGGCAACAGCGTCCCATCGGGAACGGTCAATACCGTATCCGGCGCTCCCGCTGGGTTATCATGCCAATGGAGAATGGTGACGCCGTCGGTCAGCCAGAACCCCCCACCCTCTATTACCCCCATGGCAATTCCCGCTGTGGGGTTGAGGGCGGCGGTCAGGAGTGGCCCTTGCTGCCATCTCTCCAATCCAAACCCGCGAACCAACGAAACCCGTCCCGACTGACGCAGTGCGACAACAAACCGACCGCTGCAATCAACAACATGACCCACCACCTCGTGCTGGTCAGGCATTGGCACCTCAACCAACGCACCCCCGCGCCGCAGGCTTGGCGAACAGTAGAGCTTGACAGCCGTCGCCCCCTTGGCTGCGAGCAGGAAACCGCCCCCCCCAACAGCGGGGGCGGCCAACCAAGTATCTGGGGCGGGCAACTCGCCCAGCATCGGAACGCGCGCGCCTCCCTGGCCATGGGCAAGGATGTGAGATTCGATCAGATATAGAGTATGGGTGCGACTGTTGATCCGGTTCACGACGACAAGGACACCCGCGTCCAAGGGATACCAAGCCAGGGCCTGCTCATCCCCCCCCAAACCCAGCAGCCGCTCCAGAAGGCGAGGTTCTCCACCTTCCAACGCCATAACATTTTCACGCAGATCGGCGGGCATTGGCGGAAGAACCACGCAAACATTCTTCAACGGCAGTCCGCAAGCCTGGCAGTAGCGGGCAGCCTGCCGACTTCGCGTACCACAGATCGTGCAAACTCGGGAATGGCCGCCACATTGCCTGCAGCGATTACCGGCGCCAGCCGTCGACTGGAATTTATGGTCTTCCTCATGCACGAATGGGCACGGCTCACCGCTCACAAACACCATCCAATTGTTCTTACGACACCATATTCAAATTGCTAGCATACATCGTTTGATTATCACATAATATTTTGAGATACATACTGCGAATGATGGAGGAAAATACAAGTTTAATCGAATAACTGTAAATACATATGGATAAGAATAATCTTGAATTCTTTTGGTTATATGAGAATTCACTTGCAGGAAACGGGGCATCGGGAATGGTTCAAATCGAACAGGACGATCATCAGGTTGACTTCAACCTCTTTGATGAACAAGCGTACGAGAAAACCAACAGGTATCAAGTTCACATACGAAGAAATCGCTCCGTGCTGTATGCCAGCATGGCCACATTCTTATGGATTTTTATTTCATATACACTCTTCAATCAAAATACCGACACACCAACAACGTCGTCGGACGTTAGCAGTGTAGATTCCCCATCCGCTACAACAGAAAAGACAAAAGATGGAGTGCAGGGAAAATCACCCACAGAAACAATGAAGACAGAAAATAATTCAAAAAATGACAATGGAAAATACATTAATGCCGCAGACAAAAATATAGATACACCTAAATCATCCAACACAAGCTTCTTTTCTACACATATAGTGTTCGCAATTGTTATAATTATTGTATTTATTCTTTCCTTCATTGTAGCAAGAGACATGAAAAAACATCGAGGGTGTATCCGCTGGCTGATGAGCATCCGTCACTCGACATTTCGGAATCCAAGTCGCGAGTCAGCCCTTCACTTAGTTGAGAGCCTTGAGGGCAAGAAGGAAATTACCGCTGTTCCCTTGGTGGCGTATCAGATTCAGGCACTCGTGAACGCCTGTAAGTGCCACTTGAACGACGCTGATTCGTTCAGTCGCGCATTGACTGATATGCCGCGGGTCACCGGCCAACCGCGGCGCGACCGTTCCGTTCAGCAATTGCTGGTCAATCTTCTGCTCGCCGTTGGGATTATCGGCACTTTCTATGGCCTCATTCAGTTTCTCTCCAATGAGCAATTCCAGTTGGTCCTGTCCAACCCGACATCAATCACCGAGGTGAGTCTGGTTTCGATCGCTACCAGCTTCCAGATAGCATTTGGGACATCTCTGCTGGCCTATGGGGTGCACTCGGGTGGCCGCTTCATGGTGGATATCCTGGAAGAGGATATGGAGGCCACCTGGTCCATCTATCATGAACAACTGCTGCTGCCCCTCATTCACGCATTTCCGCTTCGCACCGCCGAGACACGGCTGAACTGGGACAGAGCGACGCGAGACTCGCTGCGCGACATGGCCACCGCCATCTCGACGGCCAGCAACGAAATACGGCAGACCCGCAGCGAGTTCCAGAAAGGGTTCGCGACCTTGGGTGAACAGGCCTCGTCGCTGACCAAAGCCGCCAATGCGACCGCATTGGCGGCAACCGCCGCTGGCGAAGCCGCAACCAGGGTGGCGAACAGCGCACAAGCCATCACCACGGAGAGCAAGGCAACCGGGGGCATCGTCAAGGAAGGTGCTGATATTTTCCGAACTGCGGCGACGGATCTGACAGGGATTGTCGACAAGATGGCGGGCACTCTTACTGGTGCCCGGGAAGAGCTGGAGAAGGCATCTGCCGCCCTTGACCAATCCGCCCTTAAAGCAGGCGAAGCCCTGGCCAGCAATCTGGTTAAGGCAGGGCAGTCTATGCAGAACACGATGACAGCGTCCACCGTACAATTGTCCGAAGCCACGGAGAATTTAAAGAGCGCCACGCAGACGGCCGGCAAAAGCTTCGAGACGATGCGTGAAACCCTGGATTCAATCGCCAGCCTGGCAGTCGCCCTGAATCAGTCGACCAGTCAGTCTGGCAGTCAGATTCGTGATGCTGTGACCTCCATCCGCGAGGACATGCGTAATGGTCTGATTGAAGAGAAAGCGCTGATCGAAACACTGAACAACAGTTTAGCCAATCAAGATCAAGTGCTGCGCGACGTTTGCGAATCTCTCGAAAAGTTCCGCGAACTGGTCAATGTTGCCATGAACCACGCAAGGGTTCCGTGATGGGCCGCCATATCTCAAACTCTGGTGAAATCGCATTCGCCGATGTCTCCATGGCCATCTTCGGCCCAGTTCTGCTGCTATTCGTCATATATATGATTAAGGCGATGGTCGGCGGCGGAGATGAGCACAACCTCTGCAAGATCGCGGCGCCAGAAGCAATGCCTGGGTTGGCTCAGGAGTTGAGCACCTGGAAACACATGGAAGAGAGGCAACAGAAGCAAGATCGGGAAAGGTTGGAGAGACTCTGTCCGCGTGAGTTGAAACAACAGAAACTGACGAAATCCGATGCTTCTCCGCCCCCCATCGCTCTGTTCTGTCCATCAGATCAGAACCGTGTTGCACAGTCGGTCGGGATGGAAATTGGATCTCTGCGTGATCTCGCGGGCCAGCGGCTTGACACTCTTAAAATGCTGGCGCGTTGCACTGCTGATGTCACGATACCGGGTCCCAGCGAAGTCCAGGTGTATTTCAAATTTGGCACCTCGCATCCGGTACAGAGCAAAACCGATCAAAGGGAACTAACAGACGAGGAATTCCAAGTCAGCATGGATGGACAGGCCGCCAGAATTAAGACGGCGATAAAAAATTCACCTGAATATAACCGGATAGAATTCATCGGCCACACGGATAGTACAAGAGTAAGAACAGACCGTGACTGCGTCTGTAAAGTCGAAGACACGCAATGCCAATGCTTTAAGGACAATTATGACCTGTCCTACCAGCGGGCAAAGCGGGTCATGCTGGCCGTACGTAGCTTTCTTGAACGGGACGAGAAAATCAAGGAGCGGCTCAATTCGCAGGGCACGGACCGATTGCGGCTGGTCGCGATCGGTTTGGCAGACGATGAACAAAAGCAACGCCCCCCGCCCGATGGGGTCACAGAATCCGATACTGAGAAAAGGGATCGCGACGCAAAGAATCGTCGGATTGAGATCGGCTATCTCAAGGATGAGCGCCTGCAGAAGGAAACCGAACAGTGACGGTACCTGCGCGGATGGGCTGGACCTTTCCCGGTGGCTTCGTCACCGTCGGGCATCTTGGGGATCATGAACTCCCCGCCCATGGTCGGGTGGCACGGGCCTTTCAATTGGGGGGAGCGCGGCACCCCGAGCATCCGCTCGTAGATCTCGGCGTATTTCGCCGATTATGTGCAGCGGGATTATGGGATGCGGCGATGCGGCGGCGCCCCGGTCAACTGCGTGACCCACAGCAGCTACTCAAGCTTCTACCGACCGGGGCCAATGATGCGACAGCGCTTATAGGTTTGACCAAAGCAGAAGCGGTTGCCATTGCCGGCGCCTCAGGGGGGCGGCTGCCAGATGAGACCGAGATGGACCGGCTGCTCCGAGCCAATAAGGACGTCTTCAACCGTTTACCGAGCGGAATACCGCTCTGGACGGCGTCTCTCTGGTCGGATTGGAGCTATCGACTGGTGGTTCCGGACCAACATGCCTCTGGCTGGCGGGCATTGCCAGGCAGGCGCCTGCCAGATTTGCGGGCTAATGCCCCGGCCTGCCTGTTCATCGTTGGCTCTCCGGTACTGCGAAGGCCGGCAGCAACCGACCAGACCGCCGGTTGCGTCGTTATCCGCGATTGGGAGGGGTGAAGCGATTGTCAAGAAAACACACCACGCGTCCAAAGTGCTCCGTCTGCCTGAGCACCTATGCGCCTGAGGTCTTGCAATGGCGCTGCCCGAAAGTCTGTGCTTCGCAAGGCAAGTGGCATAACCATGCAGATCCTTACGTGGCCAGCGATAGTGCGTCGCTGATCCGGTGCCCAGATTGCCGTCGGAACCTGCTTTCCGAAGCCAAAGTCGCTGGGTGCGGACACCCGCAGATGCAACCTGTGGAGACCGAGCACCGACAACACCGGCATGTCGTGCTTCTTGGCCTGGATCCACATCATCGGGGATGGCGGATGGAGGACAGACAGGCGATCACCAGATTGATAGCCTGCCTGACCCATGATGAGCCGGCTTACGCACCGGGGCAGATGGAAACCTGGCTGCACTGGCGGCAGGCCCGACCTGATCTGGGGTGGATTTCATTGAAGGATCGCCGCCCTATGCTCATGGCGCGGCGGTCAGTTGCCGGCGAACGGCAGCTGTGTCTTCTGCATATATGGACCATTGACGATCCACCGGATGAGGAGTGCGAGCACCGGGCGGTGTTGGGCCAACGGCTGGCGATGGCTGATGCCGTGGTCGTTCTGGTACCGGCTCGTGTTCTGCTCGATCAGCATGGCGACAGCAATGACGGGTGGATAGAGGCGCTGGAAAGGCTTGCCCGCGATATACAAGATGGCGCGGCACTGTTTCTGTGCCTGACGGGGGCAGAGGCGCTGCTGTCCTTGCTGGATCCTTCGCCGGCAGTCGTTGCTGCCCACCTGCCCACACCGGCGGCACGGTCAAGATGGCTTGAGCATTGCGCCAGATTTGATCGCCTTGTCGGACTACGGGCCCGATTCCGCTCTGTGCATTCGCTGATGATCGCCAGTCAGCACTTCGATGGTCTGACGGATCTGTCCACCTGGACGTCATGGGCTATTAAGGGGGAGAGTTTACATGTTGGCGGAAGCGCAACCTGACAGATTGGCCGCTGAGCATTGCCTGACGACGTTCAAGCATGTTCGCACCCTGATCTGGCGCCTGCATTGTCTGATCTTCTTCCGCAACCCGCCGCCTAAGCCAGAATCACCGACAATGGCGGAACGCGACCTATTTCTGCTGAATGTTCCCGCCAATATACGTGAACTGAGTGCGTCTCGCTGGGCGATCTTTCTACTCACTTTCTCTTCCGCATTGGCGGTCGCCGAAGACTCTAAAGGCGCCGGCTTCTGGATGCAATTCATTGACGCCATCAGCAGTACGAGCGTTGAAATATCTCTATTTATTTTGGGGATTTTCCGATCAATTGCCTTTATCCGTAACACGTCATTGATTTTTATTCAGCTACTTTTTACCATTATAGCTGCTTTGGTTACAAAGTTATTACAGATTCCGCATGAGCCAATCGCTCTTTTATTTATCATTTTCGCCCTTATGTCGATCACCTTCTGGATCTCCGCATGGACAATCGAGAAGCGATGCCTATCGCCCACCGGTACCTTCTATTGGCTTGCGATACGACTTGTCTATGTATCGGAGTACTGCATGATCATGCTTACAATCCCTTTGTTCCTCTGGCTGAACAAATTGGCTGGAGCAATAGATAGTAGCACGGATAAGTCAAAACGCTGCTGTACCCCTGGGTGTCCTATGTATCAGTGGGAACTGGGACGGCAGTGCAAGCCATGCGAACAGGACGGGATCACTTCCTATGTGCGCGTAGATCGCGCCATTGACCGGCCCTATGTCAGCGTCTGCCCGATCTGTTGCAGCAGTCATCACATCTGGCATGCCGGGAAGATGAAAGAGACACTGCACCTCAGAAGGACAGAGTGTATCTGGTCGGATCAGGGCTGTACCCAGGATGAGGGGCACAAAGCCATCCAGATTGTCGGAATTGGCGGCGTCGATACTACACCTGTACTGCGATGGATCGTTGAACAGGTGACAGAGGTCAAGGATTGGAAACGACCAGAAAAATGGCCGTACAGATTACCCCTTAAAATGGCAGGCCTGGCCACAACGCGGCGCGTCATGCTGACCGTGTATGAATATAACAGTACCCAGACTTTGCTTCATGAAGACATTCCTGTGCTGTTGGTGATGCCCAAACCTGGACTTCTCCAGGATTTTCCCAGTACCCCAATCAATATCGCTCTGGATGGCTTGGTCTTTGCCAGTAAGCGGCCCTTTATCTGGATATGGTGGCCAGACACCTATGGCCCCCTGCTTGGAACAGACAGGGTTGGTGTTGTCACCAATGCGATAGAGCTGAGCCGGGTGCTGGACATACGGAGTATGACCACCGCTGTCAGAACAGAGCGCAAGCTTGTGGAGGTCATGAAATGACCCAGATATCCAATGGTAGACGGGTAGTCCGCGAGAATGGATTACTGGATGGGCTTTACGTAAAATGGCGGCGCCAGGGCGATGATTTGGGCTTGATGTTACTTGATTTTGCCGATCATCCGCGGCGTACAACCCTCATTTCCGTCGGTGACCAGTCCTTGATCGATGAGCCAAGGATAGAGATCGACCATACGTTGGATCTGATGCTGAGCTACTATGGTAAGCTGGCTCATGATGAGGCTTGGCTCACCATACTGGGAGCTGAAATGCTGCCCATTCCCCTTTTGTATTCCCGTCGGGAAGACCTGTTGGAGCTGCTGACACGGCTGCATGGCCCTTTACGCACCCATTACGGACCCTGGTGGAGTGTAACGCAGGCGGCAGCCGATGTGCTGAAAGCAAGAGCGGGGTGGATTATGCGGCACATAGTGTGGTGGGCTGCCGATGATCAAGCCCAGCCGACACCATGGGGGTGGCAAGATGCACCCGGCAACGAGTTGAACGCGTCAGAAGCCCCTCGTGGACAAAGGCTGGGCGGAGAGAGAGGGTGGCGGGCTGGCCTGTGTCAGGAATTCCGAGGGCTGCCAGTACCTCGCCCCCAGGAACGCATGGTCATCACGCTTGATACCCCCCGTGCCGCGGATATCCAACTCACGGACGAAATCAAGAAAGCAGGCGGGACCATTGAATCATGGGCAACAGGTACACGCATCGTGCTTCCAGGCTGGAACCTGCAAATGATGCGCCCCGTGATCCGTCTTGCCTACCTGCCGAACGCTGTCGATGTGGAGGCAACAACATTGGACAGGGTCACGCGCCTGCTGCCGCTGGTCGATCCGTCGGGGCTCTGGTCAGGTTTGTCAGGGCCACCCACAAGAGTTAGCGCACAGACGGCCGCGCAAATGCAAAAGCCAACGGCTCGGCGCAAACGCTGAACAAATGGGTTGATTGGGCAGAGGGCGAAGGTGCCCGACGGGCAGCCACCTCCACTGATACTATCTGGTCTGGCAAACAACACGGTCCGGGCGCCACTCGCGGTGGTCAGTTGTGCAAGAGCCAGATGGCCATGCCACCGAACCCGGCAACGCTGACCAGAAACAGCAGGTGACATACACGCTTCATAGCAATCATTCTGGCGTTGAGAGTCCTTTAAGATGAAACTCATCCGGTATCCCTGGGTGGGATTGCTCCCTTGCCCATTCCGGTCTTGAACGGATGATGTAAACAATGTCTGGCAGACATGACTGATCAACCGCCCCATCCCCGGCCCGTTCCGCCCCCTGCCGCGCAGGCCAAGCGGGTGTTCATGCTCGGCGCGACCGGCACGATCGGCCAAGCAACGGTCCGGGCTCTGGTGGCACGCGGGCATGAGGTCATCTGCTTCATCCGACCGCGCGCCGGTGTCGGCGGAAGGCTGACGCCAGAGGACAGCGCCTTCCTGCTGCCGGGTGCCCGCTTGCGCTATGGTGACGTGACGGACCCCGCGTCTCTCAAGCGTGACGGGTTCCATGGCGAGCGCTTTGATGCTCTGGTTTCTTGCCTCGCTTCCCGCACGGGCACGCCGAAAGACGCCTGGGCTATCGATCATCAGGCGCATCTGAACGCGCTCGTCACAGCAAAGGAGGCCGGTGTTTCCCAGATGGTTCTGCTCTCTGCCATCTGCGTGCAGAAGCCGCTTCTGGCTTTCCAGCAGGCAAAGCTGGCTTTCGAAACGGCATTGATCGAATCCGGGCTCTCTTATTCCATCGTGCGCGCTACGGCATTCTTCAAATCGCTCTCCGGCCAGATCGAGCGGGTGAAAAGCGGCAAGCCCTATCTGATGTTCGGCGATGGGATGATCACCGCCTGTAAACCGATCAGCGATGAAGATCTTGGGGCCTTTCTTGCCGAATGTCTCGACGATCCGGTGTGCCAGAACCGTATCCTGCCGATCGGTGGCCCTGGCCCCGCCTTAACGCCAAAGCAGCAGGGCGAGATGCTGTTCGCACTCCTGAAACGCCCACCCCGTTTCAGTCGCGTGCCGGTGGGCCTGCTTGATGCCATCATCGCCGGGCTGGCCTTCGCGGGACGGTTCTCACCCACCCTCGCGGACAAGGCGGAACTTGCCCGGATCGGACGCTATTACGCTACTCAATCAATGCTGGTTCTTGATCCCGCTACCGGATGCTACGACGAAGCCGCAACGCCTTCGACGGGGAAAGATACCCTGGTCGAGTTCTACGCACGCGTCATCTGCGGACAGGAGCGCGCCGAACGGGGCGATCACACCGTGTTCTGACAAACGACCTTTGTCCTGATCTACGTGATGACCTGGGTGTGACGAGGCTCATTCGAAATGGAGCATATCAGCCTCCCCGGCGACGGTCGGGGGCCAAGGGCCCATCAGCTCAACCTTCTACCCGCCCCTCCTTCCTTACGGAGACCATCAAATCAAGAGGAGCCGGAATTTACCGATAATTATATGTCATATTCAATTTTAGAAAATTAAATTTATTTAGACATACAAGTATTTATATACGACGCCATCTTACAATACGAGGATATAAAAAATGACTACATTTATGACCACCCCGATGGTGATTAGCGATGTCAAGAGAGTAAATAGTTATACTACCGGAGACCAGTTGCAGCCGCGGGTTACCGTCCTGAATGATGGCAGCTATGTCGTCGCCTGGTCTTCTTCAGCTCAGGATGGCTCTGGATACGGTGTCTATCATCAGCGGTTCGATAGTTTAGGAAATATGGTGGGGTCGGAAACCCGAGTTAACACATATACGACCAGTGACCAGAACGATCCATCAATTACTTCTCTTTCAAATGGTGGCTATGTCATCAGCTGGACATCCACCGGAGAGGACGGGTCCGGTCAGGGGGTTTATGCACGCCGTTACAACGCCGACGGGACCGCAGTCGCGGCACCTTTTCGCGTGAACGTGACAACAGCCAACGGTCAATTCGCTTCCGAAGTCGGTGCATTCAACAGCGGCGGCTTCATCGTGGCGTTCAGTCATGAGGCAACTACTGGCACGGATTACAACATCTTTGCGCGTTCTTATAAGCCGGATGGCACAGCCTGGGGCAATCCCATACAACTCAACCAATATACTTCTTCGCTCCAGACCAACGCTTCGGTAGTGGGGAGCGCAAATGGTCATTCGTTGGTCGTATGGCAATCAAACAATCAGGATGGGTCCGGCTACGGCATTTATGGCCGCTTTGTACTGTTCACCAGTGGCGCCAGCGGAAGCGAATTCCGCATCAACTCTACAACGGCCAGCAATCAGGCCGGCCCCGTTTTGACGGCCTTGCCAAATGGGGACTACCTCGTCGTCTGGGTTTCCACCAACCAGGACGCGACCACCGGTCTTGGCATCTTCGGCCAGAGGGTCGATGCCAGCGGGAACCTTGTTGGTGGGGAATTTCAAGTCAACACATATGCAACTGGCGACCAGAACGGACCCAGCGTAACCAATCTGGCAGATGGTGGCTGGTTGATCACCTGGCAGTCGCAGGGACAAGACGGGGATGGGCTTGGTCTTTATGGCCAACGTTATGACGGTACAGGCAACCGGGTTGGCGACGAATTCCAACTTCATCAATGGGTCGGGGGCGACCAGCGCAATGTTTCCGTAGACGCCAGGGCCGATGGCGGCTGGAATCTTGTCTGGCTGAATGAAGGCGCTGACGGGACATTCGATGTGCACATGCGCATTTTTGCACCGACCGATGCCGCGCCGACCTTGGCGGCAACGGATCAGAATGTGGGGGTCAACGGGCGGGTGGGCGCTACTGCGCTGTTTGATCTGGTGGATGACGTCGCTTCTAGCACCCGGCCTGCTGGAGATCACCCGGTTAGCAGCTATGAGTTCACTGACAATGCGGCTGGGGGTGGCTATTTCACGGTGAGTGGCGTGCAGCAGGCCAGCGGCACGCCGTTTACCGTCACGACCGATCTGTTACATACGGTGCAATGGATTGCTGCCGCAGGTGTTGCCACCGAACAGGTGCAGATCCGCGCCTTTGACGGCGTGAACTGGAGCGCGTCCGTCAGTGCCAATATCTACACGACGGCACCGGCCCGGGCCTTTGTGGAGACGGGCCTGCTGCGGGCCAACACCACGACGACGAACAACGAAACCAATCCCCAGGCTGTGGAACTGGATAACGGCACCATCGTTGTTGTGTGGCAGACCGCAGCTCAGGGCATTGTCGGGCAGCGTTACAGCGCGGCGGGTGCCAAGCTGGGGTCGGAGTTTGTAATTTCCGCTTCGTCTACGGGTTCCGTTATCAATCCCGCGATCGCCAGCATGGTGGACGGCGGCTTTGTCGTCTCATGGACAATCGGCGGGGGCGACACGTCCGGCAACGCAATCCATGCCCGGCGCTATGATGGCGACGGCAGTCCGATGGCGGCTGCGTTCCGCATCAACACAACGACGGCGGGCGATCAGGAACTGTCCAGCATCACGGGTCTGTCCAACGGAGGGTACGCCGTTGCCTTTACCCACCAGGTGAGTACGACAGACTATGACGTCCATGTCCGTGTCTATGGTCCTGAAGGGGGGCGTGGCACCGACATCAAGGTGAACCAGTATAGCGGGTCATTTCAAACAAATGTCCGTGTAACGGCCGGAAGCAACGGCGACTTCTTGGTATCCTGGCAATCCTCCGGACAGGATGGCTCTGGATATGGCGTCTATGGCCGGTTGATGTCCGCCGACGGCTACTTCCTGGGCTCTGAGTTCCAGATCAACCAGAACACCTCGGATAATCAGGCTGGCCCTTCCGTCACCGCCTTGAAAGACGGCGGCTACCAAGTCATCTGGCTATCCCTCAACCAGGATGGCAGTAGCTATGGCGTCTATGGCATGCACCTGGACGGAAAAGGGCAACCTACTTCCGCTGAAAATCTGATCAATACCTTTACCCCTGGAAGTCAGTCCGGCGCCGAAGTGGTGGCCCTGGCCGATGGTGGCTGGCTGGTGGCCTGGCACTCCGAGAATCAGGATGGGTCTGGCTACGGCATCTATGCGCAGCGCTTCGACACGAACGGCGCTTCCGTCGGGTCTGAATTCCGGATGAATAACCGCGTCGGCGGCGACCAGAAAGTTCCTGCGATTGCGGCGCGCGCCGATGGCGGGTGGGTGGCTTTCTGGGATGATATTGGCCTGGATGGCTATGGCAGCGGTATTTATGGCCGGTTCTGGGGGCATGCCGTGGACGCCCCTGTCTTGGTCGCAACCGATAAGACCGCCTTTGCGGGCAGCGACATTGCCGGTCTCGAACTGTTCGATGTCGCCATCGACGCGGCCACGGCAACCGTACCGGGCGGCGAACACAAAATCATTACTTATGAATTCACCGACAATAATGCGGGCGGTGGGCAGTTCTTGCTGCATGGCGGTGGTCAAGCCAGCGGCACCCCCTTCACGGTGTCTGCCTCACAGATGCCCTATCTGAAATGGGTGGTTGGATCAGGTGCGGAAACCGTCCAGGTCCGCGCTTTTGATGGTGAACGTTGGAGCGCACCGGTCACGGTGACGATCAATGGCACCGCGTCCCCGGATGCATTTGCCGTCACTGGTGAAACCCGTGCCAATCCGGTCCACACTGGTAGCGACCCCGATGTCGCCGTCCTGAAAGACGGTAGCTATGTCTTCGTTTGGACATCCAGTGATGAGGGTACGACGGTAAATGGCCCGACGAGGGGGGTCTATGCCCAACGCTATGCGGCGGACGGGAGCAAACTGGGAGGGGAGTTCCGGGTAAATGCCAATTATGAAGGTGATCAGGATAGGCCCTCCATCGCCGCTTTGGAGGATGGAAGCTATTTCGTCACCTGGCATGGCAACGGCAGCTGGGACCTGGCTGGCCGACGGTTCAGTGCTAATGGCACGGCGCTAACCGGTGACATTAATGTTGCACCCGGAGACTCTGCATTTCAAAACAGATCCGAAGTAGCCGCTTTGTCCAACGGAGGCTACGTCTATGCTTTCGAAGACTATGACTACTCCGGGCCGACCGGGTACGATATTGCTATTCGGGTTTTCAATGCCAATAATGTTGCCCAGAATCAATCTTATAAGCTCAATCAGTATCTGACGGGCAATCAAACATCCGTGGACGTTGCAGGGGGTGTTGACGGCACCTCCTATGTCATCTGGCAGTCTGCAGGCCAGGATGGGTCTGGCACGGGAATATATGGCCGTCTCGTTGATCGTTTTGGGTCGCCTCTGACTGACGAGACCCATATCAGCGTTGGACGTACAGCGGGCGATCAAACGCAGCCGGCCATTTCAGCACTGGCGGGCGGCGGATATGTGGCGGCTTGGTCCAGCCAAGGCTATGACGGTGCTGGCTATGGCATTGTTCTTCGGTTCATCGACGCGGCGGGACAACTGATCGGCGACGAGTTCGTAGGCAACACATCCAACACCTATGATCAGCTGGAGGTATCCGTGGCCGGTTTGGCCGATGGGGGCTTCATCGTGGGATGGGTCAACCATGGAGACGTTACAGCTGGCGGTTCGCCGAAAATGTTTGCTCAGCGATTTGACAAGCTCGGCGCTAAGGTCGGTGTTGAGTTTCCGGTGTCCAATACCAACGATGATGCGCAGGATTATCGTATTTCCCTGGCCGCTCGTGCCGATGGCGGATGGGTGACGGCCTAGCAGGCCAGACAGTTAACCGATAGTGCTGGATATATCTATACCCGCGCCTGGGGTGATCCCAATGTCATGGTCAATGACTTTGTCGAACAGACGGGTACAGCGGGTGACGATGGTCTGACCGGTACCCCGTACCGTGATAAAATCAACGGCCTGGGCGGCAATGATGTGATCTATGGCCTGGGCAGCGATGACAGTCTGATCGGCGGTAATGGCGATGATTACCTGGATGGCGGCACAGGCAATGACACGCTGGTTGGCGGTGCCGGCAATGACATATTCAAGGTGGATAGTTTGTCAGACGTCGTGGTTGAAGCGGCGGGGGCTGGCAATGACACCGTTTATGCCGACATTTCCGGTGTGGTCCTGGCGGCCAACGTCGAGAACATGTTCTGGGTTGGCACCGGTAATTTTGAAGGCACGGGCAACAGTCAAGGCAACAGCATCCGGGGCGGTGCAGGCGACGATACGCTGAACGGTGGTGGTGGCGCTGACACACTGGTCGGCGGTGAAGGCAACGATACCTACATCGTGGATAATGCCAGCGACCTGATAGATGATTTCAGCGGGATTGATACTGTTCAGACAACATTGTCCAGCTACACCTTGGCCTATGGCCTGGAACACCTGATCTATACCGGGTCGGGAAACTTCAATGGGAAGGGCAGTTTGCTGGATGGCAGCGTGGTCGGCGGTGCGGGCAACGACACCTTGTCGGGTGAAGGTGGCACTGACACGCTTATCGGTGATGCTGGTAACGATACTTACACCACCGACAGCACCGACGATCTTGTGATCGAATTGGCCGGCGGTGGCATAGATACACTGCGGACCCAGGCCAACACCTATGCGCTATCCTCTTCGGCCGAGATTGAGAATCTGACCTTCATCGGTGCAGGCAATTTCACCGGCACGGGCAGCAACACCGCCAATTCCATCTCTGGTGGAACCGGTTCCGATACACTGGATGGCGCTGGCGGGGTCGATACACTGGCTGGTGGGGCCGGCGATGATCATTATGTGGTTGATGATGTCGCCGATCTGATCGTCGAAGCATCAGGCGCAGGCACAGATCAGGTCATTGCCAGCGTTGCCGCCTATACCTTGTCAGCTAATGTAGAGAATCTGGCCTATGATGGAATGGCTGCCTTCGCCGGTACCGGCAATGCGCTGGCCAATCTGATCGACGGCGGCATCGGTGCTGACACACTCGATGGCGGCAGTGGTGCCGATACGCTGAACGGCGGTGCCGGTGATGATCTTTACATCATCGACAACGCCGATGATGTTGTGGTGGAAGCTGCGGGTGGCGGGACGGACAGCGTTAACACGACCTTGGACGCCTACACGCTGGGGGCCAACGTTGAGAACCTGACCTATACCGGCGGCGGCACCTTCACCGGTACCGGCAATGCGTCGGCCAACCTCATCACGGGCGGTGCGGGTGCTGACACGCTGGCGGGTCTGGGCGGGGTCGACACGCTGGCCGGTGGTGCGGGCGATGATCTCTATGATGTGGAGGAAACGGGCGATCAGGTGGTGGAACTGGCGGGCGGTGGCAATGACCATGTCCGGTCCAGCGCCAATGTCTATACGCTGTCTGCGGAGATCGAGACCCTGACCTTCACCGGCACCGGCACTTTCACCGGCAGCGGCAACGCCTTAGCCAATTCCATCAAGGGTGGGGCCGGCAATGACACGCTGGACGGGGGGCCGCCGGCGCTGACACGTTGGATGGCGGCGATGGTGACGACACCTATGCTGTCGACGATGCGGGCGACACCATCATCGACAGCGCCGGGATTGATACCGTCCGCAGCAGCCTTGCCGCCTACATATTGGGGGCGGGTCTGGAACATCTGGTGTTCAACGGGACCGGCGCCTTCGCGGGCACGGGCAATGCTGCGGGTAATTCCATCACCGGCGGGTCGGGCAATGACACGCTGGATGGCGGGGCTGGGGCTGACACGCTGGCCGGTGGCACCGGCAATGACACCTATATCGTGGACGATGCCGGCGAAGTGGTGACGGATACAGGGGGCACCGACACGGTCCGCACGGCGCTGGCCAGCCATACGCTGGCGGCCAATATCGAGAACCTTGTCTTTACGGGCACAGGCGATTTCTCAGGCACCGGCAATGGCGGCGCCAATTCCATCACCGGCGGCACCGGCAATGACACACTGGACGGTCTTGGCGGCAACGACACGCTGGATGGCGGTGTCGGGGCCGACAGCATGGCGGGTGGCCTGGGCAATGATACCTTCATCGTCGATGATGCCGGCGATGTCGTGGTGGAGGCGGCGGGCGGCGGCACCGATACGGTCCGCACCAGCCTTGCCGCCTATACGCTGGGCACCGATGTCGAACATCTGGCCTTTACCGGCACGGGTGACTTCACCGGGACCGGCAATGGCGCCAACAACTCCATCACGGGCGGCGCCGGCAACGACACGCTGGACGGTCTGGACGGGGATGACACGCTGTCGGGCGGGAATGGCAATGACAGCCTGACCGGCGGCAACGGCAATGACAGCCTGACCGGCGGGACCGGTGCCGACACGATGGTCGGCGGGGCCGGTAACGATACCTACATTGTCGACAATATCGGCGACGTCGTGGTGGAACAGGCGGGCGAAGGCACCGACATCGTGCAATCCTCCATCAGCTTCACCCTGACCAGCGTGCTGGAGACCCTGACCCTGACGGGTGGGGCCGCCATCAACGGCGTCGGCAATGATGGCGACAATCTGTTGACCGGCAATGGTGCCGCCAACAGCCTGGAGGGCGGTCTGGGCAATGACAGCCTGAATGGCGGCGGCGGTGCCGATACGCTGGTGGGCGGGGCCGGTGACGATCTCTACACAATCGACAATGCCGGCGACATCATCACCGAACTGACGGGCGAGGGAACGGACAGCGTTCAATCCTCCGTCACCTACACCTTGTCGACACATGTGGAGAACCTGACCCTGACCGGTAGCGGCGCCATCAATGCCACCGGCAACGACCTGGCCAACATCCTGACCGGCAACAGCGGAGCCAACCGGCTGGATGGCGGAACCGGGGCCGACACCATGGCCGGCGGCGCAGGCGACGATGTCTATGTCGTGGATGATGCCGGCGACACGATCACCGAGGCAGCGAGCCAAGGCACCGACCGCGTGGAAACGGCGCTGGCCGCGTACACCCTGGGCATCAACCTGGAGCATCTGACCTATACCGGCAGCAGTGATTTCACCGGCATCGGCAACGCCGCCGCCAACAGCATCACCGGCGGTACCGGCAATGACACGCTGGATGGCGGGGCTGGTGCCGACACGCTGACCGGCGGGGCTGGGGCGGATCGCTTTGTCGTCGATGACGGGGATATCGTCACCGACTTCAGCTCCGCCGACGCTGACAAGCTGGATCTGACCAGCTTGGATGCCGACAACGGCACCGCCGGCTTTCAGTCCTTTATCTGGATCGACACTACGACCTTCTCCGGCGTGGCGGGTGAACTGCGCTGGGTTGTGGCGGGCAGCGACGTCAAGCTGCTGGCCGATCGGGACGGCGACGGCGATGCCGATCTGGAGGTCACACTTACAGGCGTGGCCAGCATCTCAAACGCCGAATTGGTACTCTGAACGTAACTGTGAGGGTGGGATACCGTTCCCACCCTCAAAACAGGGGAATCGCTTCAGATTAACGGCCCTGAATTTCGAATGATATTTTCGAGATAATCTGGATCGAGGTTTGCGCGTTTTCTGCGGACCTTTAGGCTGTGCTTGTCGTTTGGGTTTCGGATGATATTCATGGCCATATGCCTGACGATGGCCATGTTTTGGGGGCCATGTCCGGATCTGAGGCGTGCGAGGTCGTCATGGAAGACGACGTCGAGGACCCAGTGGAGCCGGTTTTCGATGCCCCAATGGGCTCGGACGGCGCGGGCGAAGGTCTGGGCATCCAAGGTGGCGGAAGACAAGTAGTATCGTTTTTCCCGCTGTGTGCGTCCGTCGCGTTCGACCTTGGTTTCGACCATCGCGATCATGGCCAGTGCCGGGAAGCTGGGTTGATCGGTGTATCGCCGGTCTGAGAAGAGCCAGCCGACAT